>JBQCJB010000812.1:0-15041 GCA_051953155.1 Aureliella sp.
CGCGGCAAGCTGGATCAACGCGCGGAGATCGAAACCGACGACGAGTTTCGGGAGCTGGCCGACGCCTTCAATCGCATGCTGCGACACTTGACGGAAAGCCAGGAGCAGTTGCAGAGCCTCAACCGCACGCTGGACATCAAAGTCGACCAGCTGGCCCAAGCCAATTTACATCTGTACGAGGCCAACCGTCTGAAGAGCGACTTCCTGGCCAACATGAGCCACGAACTGCGCACGCCGCTCAACAGCATCATCGGCTTCAGCGACGTGCTGCAGGACATCAGTTCGCTGACCGACAAACAGAAGCGCTACGCTGCCAATATTCAGAAGAGCGGCCGCGTGTTGTTGGAGATGATCAACGACATTCTCGACCTGGCCAAGATGGAAGCCGGCAAGCTGCAGGTCAAGCCGCTGCTGTTCGACATCAATCAGGTGCTGCAGGCGCAGTGCGATATGACGCGGAGCCTCTCCGAGGAAAAGAACATCGACGTCAAGCTGGTGCCTGATACGTCACTAACGTTGGTCTTCCAGGACGCGCCGAAGATCCAGCAGATCGTCAGCAACCTGCTGTCCAACGCCATCAAGTTCACGCCCGAAGGGGGCTTGGTCACGATCACCACCGGCACGGTCGGCCAGGACTATTTTCATATCACCGTGGCCGATACGGGCGTCGGAGTTCCCGAGGCAGACTTCGAAATCATTTTCGAGAAATTCCGCCAGAGCACCACCGTTATCAAGGGAGACAACCTGACGCGCCAGTACTCGGGTACCGGCCTCGGGCTCTCGATCGTCAAAGAACTGTGCAAGCTCTTGGGAGGTGAGATCAGTTTGACGAGCCATGTCGGCAAGGGAAGCACGTTCCGCGTGACGCTGCCGCGGCACTATCTCAATACGCTGGTCGATGAAGACTCTAGTGCCGCCGCTCCTGGCCTGCCCGCCCAGACGCCGCTGATCAACGCCACGGTTTGATCTGCTTCACGATCGGATCGGCGATCATTCGCTCATCGGCAGCTTCAGAAATCTGCGTACTCTTCGTAGGCTTCGCGGAGAAGTTCGAGGTTGGCTGGACGGCCGATCCAGCGAGCTTGATCGTAGGCCTCTTCTGCGACGACGATGTCGGCCGGAGTGATTACTTGTACCTGACCAGCCCGCCACTGATCGCTCAACTTTCGGCGCGTGCCGGGTGATTGGCTGACGACCACCAGGTCGCAGCCAGAGCTGGGCTGACTCGCGATCAACGTCTCGCAGTGCCGCGGTTCACAGTCACCGCAGTGGACAAGCGTGTTTTCGCTCGGATGCGACCGCATGCGCTCGGCGAGCATTTCAGCCATCTCGCCCTCGCGGTCGGCACCGACCAATTCCAGAGGCACGCGCCCGGCCAGTTCGTCGGGAATCTCTGTCGTGCAGCCGCTCCAGATCAGTTCGCGCGGCGGCCGCTCGGTACAGGCGACGAAGATGCTGCGTTGCCGAGGCGAATCTCCGTGCAACCAGCACGTGGCATCGGCCCAGCGACAGCGGCCGGTTAGAGCCTCGACCAGGCCGGGACCACTGTTGTGCCACATAGTCCATTGATCGGCCAGGCGTAGCGCCGAGGTGATGCCGCCGATAAAGCGATCGTAGATCGAAGCCTGGCCAACCAACTGCATCGCGGCGGCTTGATGAGCCCGAAAGAAACGCACCGCGCGGAAACGCATGACGCTCATCCCCTGCCACGCCTGCGGAAGTGCGTCGGCAGAGACCTCGACCGTGATTACCCGCCAGTCCAGGTGAGCGGCACTGCAGGTGCGTTCCATCAGAAACTGCGTAGGTTCGCCGGCCACTTCGGCCCCTACACAGCACAGTATCGGTTGAATTGTGTTTTCCATGACAACAGCGTAGCGGATTGAATCATCGCTAGCCACAGGTTCTCGGCGTCCCCGGCGCGCGACCTCCAGCGAGCGTCGCTCGCAACGATTCTAACGAAGACGCACGACCGCTCCCGCGTGGATTTGTCGCGCGAGAACCGGATTGGCAGTGGCGCCCATCGGTCGACACTCCGGCTGCAACTAGTCTTTAGGAAGTGGGCTCGGACGTCTTCCGCCAACCCCCGTCACGCAAAACGCTTTCGCTTACCCGTGCATGTCGGGTTCACAAACTATGCATTCAAGTTCTTTACCGCCGATACAGACTTTCGGTCCGTTCAGCCGCTTGCTGTGCCTGGCAATTGTGGCGGCAACCGCATTTCCGCTGTGTTCGCCGCTGCCGCATTGGCTGCAGCCATCGCTGGTCGGGTGCTGCTGGGGCGGGCTGACGCTAGTGGGGTTGGGCTGCAGTTGGTCGCGTCGGCGCTTGCTCAGTATCGGCACAGCCAGCGTTTTCGCTGCGCTCGCGTATCACTCGCTGGGCGTTTTGACCGACCTGACCGGCGATGCAGCTTGGTTATTGATCGCGAGCGTTTTGGCCGGCGGCTGGATCATTGGCTGGAGTTGGACGCCGTGGGTCGATGATGCTCGGCAACCGACGTCACCTGCTCGCTGCGCCGGCGATGTGCAGGAAACCGAAAGCGTTTCCTGCAAACGCATGAGCCGCTGGACGATCTGGGACTTGGCTGGCCTGGCGTCTTTGGTGGCGGTGGTCAGCGCGTTGGCGCCGCGAATCGGCAACCAACTCGAACTGCTTGCTCGTCTGGCGCCGGCAGCTGTCGGCGGCGCATTGGTCAGCCTGCTGGCGATCGAATGGGGCTGGCGCGACGTCTGGTCGCCCAGTCGCCTACTGGCGATGGCGATGGGCTTGGCCAGTCTTGTGGGGCTGATTTTGTGCGGCGCGCCCGTCAGTTTAGGATCGCGCGAACTGCTCGTTTGGGCGCTAGCCGGCCCGGCCAGCGCCATGGCCGCTCAGGGCCTGACCGTCCTGAGCGCCATCGCCGCTCGCCGCCTCGACACGTTTCTCAGCGAGCAAGCTTTGTCAGCAGGACAGCCGTCTCGGCTGTCCCTCGTTCATTCGGCCACCGAATTCGGTCCGCACCGCGTTTTGCCCGGATCATGCGAAGTCGAGGGATAGCGAGCTGAGACGCTTGACGGTTTCGGCCATCAGGGCGTCTTCGGCTGCTTCGTTCTCGGCAACGTAGGTCACTGAAAATCGCAGGAACGCGCCCGCGTCGTCCCAGGGGACGGTGACGATCGACTTTTCGGTAATCAGGTACTGGCTGGCCTGCTCCGCATTCTCGAAGCGTGGCCCCCCCTGGATTCCTTTGGGCGCTCGGGTGTAGAGGAAGTACGTTCCGCCTGGCATCTCGCAGTCGAACCCACACTGGCGCAGGGCGGTGACCAGCTTCTGCAAACGCCGCTGATATTTTTGGCGGATGCCTGCGGGGATCGAAGGCGTGTCGAGCGCCGTCACGGCGGCCTGTTGGATAGCTGCGAACTGTCCACTGTCGCAGTTGTCTTTTACGTCGGCAAACGCCTGGACCAGTTTGGCGTTGCCGCAAACCCAGCCGATGCGCCAGCCGATCATGTCGAAGCCTTTGCTGAGCGAATGGACTTCGACGCCCACATCGCGGGCACCGGGGACCGACAAGAAACTGAGCGGCTCGCGGTCGTACGTCAGCAAAATATGCGCGGCGTCCTGCACGACGACAAATTGGTGTTCGTGAGCTAGCTCGATCACCCGCAGATAAAAGTCGACGTCAGCGACTTTGCCCGTGGGGCTGTTGGGATAGTTCAGCACGACGAGCTTGGTCTTGCGCCAGACGTCGGCGGGAACCGCTTTCCAATCGGGATAAAAATCGTTCTCGGCCAACAGCGGCAAACGATGGACGCTGCCGCCGTAGTATTTGGTGTGCGTGCCGGCTACCGGATAACCAGGTACGGTCATCATCGTGATGTCGCCCGGATTGATGAAGCAGGCCGGCAACATGGCCAGCGCCGTCTTGCTGCCGATGCAGTGGTTGATCTCGGTAGCCGGATCGAGCGTGACACCGAACTGGCGATCCATGAAGCGGGCGACGGCCTGTTTGAAGTCGGCGATGCCGTTGTCGGCATAGCCGCGGTTCTCGGGGCGGTTGATCTCCATGGCCATGCGTTCGCGCACCGGCGCCGCGGCCATGCTGTCGTTCTCGCCGATGCCAAAGTCGACCAGCGGGCGATCGGGATAATCGGCCAGCGCCTTGCGTTTGGCCCGCTTGATCTTCTCGAACTTGTAGATCTCGGTCCCTTTGCCGTAAGCGGCTCCGCCGATGCGTTCGGCAAACAACTGTTGGAAGTAAGGTTCCGCGGCGAGTGTCGTGTCCATGCAATTTCCGAGCTTGGAGAGATACGAAAAAAAGAAACGCGAACAACAACGGCTCGCGTCTCTGATGAAAGTTGGCAGATTTTAACCGAGCTGCGGTCAGCTCTGGAACCGGCCAGGGCTGGTTACGGCTTGAAGTCCGAAGCGTCCAGTTCGATCTTGCCCAGGTCGTTGACGCCTGGCTTGAGTTCGATTTCAAAGGCCCCGCGCTTGACCGGCAGTTTCTTGCCGTTGACGGTGATGTCCTTGAACTTGCCTGCTTCTTGCCAAATCTTCAGGCTGATCTTGCCGGCCGGCAGACCCTTGATGTCCAGTTGGCCATTCTCGTCCGTCACACCGATGAACGGGTGATCCTGAACCAGCACGTGGGCCTTCATCCAGCTGTGGCTGCCGCAGGTCACGGGAATCGGAGCCGGTTCGGATTTGTCGATCTTGACCTTCATCGAACCTTTGGCCGGGATCTGCTTGTTGACCGGGTCGTTGTTGATGAACGAGAAGTTGGCGTTGTGGCCTTCCGGATCGCTGTTCTTGACCTCGAGTTCTTGACCCGACTGCACGACTAGCAGGTGCGGAGCGAAACGGCACTGGTTGTTGTCCAGCACCGGCTTGGGCACGACCGGTTCTTTGACCGAAGGATCGGCCTTCTTGGGATCGAACGTCTTGGGATCAGGGTACAGCACCAGGTTGGCGATACCATTGTTGGATTTGTTGACGACCAGGTTCTCCGACACGATCTTCAGCGTGCCGCAGTAGGCTCCGGTGGACGTGATCGGGGCGGGCTCGGGAGCCTTGCCCTTGAGAACGAAAGTCGCCTTCAATTCGGCGTACTGGGCTTGAGCCGAGCTGGCCATTCCGCAGGCGGCAACCAAAGCGAGCGAGCAGAAGGCGAGATCGAATATCTTTTTCATCGAACAGATTCTCCAGTGCACTAACGTGGAATAAGGTTGGGGACTATGGTGACCCAAACCGCCTTTCCCGTCAAGAAAACGGACCGAAGTCGATTATAACGGCCGGCGATTGTCCGGGTAAGCCGTGGCCACGCGCTCCGCGTGTTCAGCGGCGTGCAGCCGCGCGGTGGTGGTATGCTATGCTCGTCCCCCCGAGACGCGTTCTCTTTCCCTACGTTTGGCAAGCGGTTGTTGTTCGATGCTGTGCGTTCTCAATGTCGTCGGTCTTACCCCCAAACTCCTCCAGCATGCTCCGCGGTTGGCGCAACTGGGCACCGCCCGGAGTTGGCGCAGTCCAGTGCCAGCGGTCACGTGCACTTCCCAGGCGACGATGCTGACCGGTTTGGCCCCGCGCGAGCACGGCATCGTCGCCAATGGTTGGTACTACCGCGACACGGCCGAGATCCGCTTCTGGCAGCAGGCCAATTCGCTCGTGCAAGGCGAGAAACTGGTCGAGGGCGTCAAGACTGCCAAGATGTTCTGGTGGTTCAACCAGCATGCACCAGTCACCTGGAGCGCGACGCCCAAACCGCACTACGGCAGCGACGGTTCCAAGGTCTTCGACATCCTCGACCAAACGGGCTGCGACCTGACGCGGCGGCTCGGCCCGTTTCCCTTTCATGCGTTTTGGGGGCCGAAGGCGGGGCTTGCCAGTTCCCAGTGGATTGCCCGCGCCTCGGCGATCGTGCTGCGGGAAAACAAGCCCGATCTCACGCTGGTCTACCTGCCGCACTTGGATTACGACTTCCAACGCACGACCGAGCACGATCCGGCGCGGGTGGCCGAGGTCGATCGCTGCGCCGGCGAAGTCATTGACGCGGCCGATGCGGTCGGGGCAAAGGTGATCGCCGTCTCGGAGTATGGTTTGGTCCCAGTCTCACGACCCGTGCACCTGAATCGCCATTTGCGCAAGGCAGGCTGGGTGGCAGTGCGGAACGGCCCGTTCGGTGAGCAGCTGATCCCCGGCGACTCGGCCGCCTTCGCCGTCGCCGATCATCAAGTCGCCCATCTCTACGTCCGCGACCCGGCCATGCGCGCGGAAGTTCGAGCCCGCGTGCTGGAGATTGAAGGAGTCGACCAAGTGGTCCATCCGGCAGAACTGGAGCTGGACCATCCACGCAGCGGCGACTGGATCGTGCTGGCCAAACCAGACGCTTGGTTCACCTACTACTTTTGGCTCGACGATGCCCTCGCGCCCGACTATGCCCGCACGGTCGACATCCACCGCAAACCGGGCTACGACCCTGTCGAGCTGTTCATGACCTCGATGCCCAGAGCCATGTTGCGTTTAGCACAAAAGAAAATGGGCATGCGGTATCGCATGGATGTGATCCCGCTAGATGCGCAGTTGGTGCGCGGCAGCCACGGCCTGATACCGCCGGCCGAAGATGGGCCGCTGGTCATCGGCCCGACGCCTCCGGCTGACATGCGCGACTTCAAAGCCTACGCTCGCGAATTGCTTTGACACTGTGGGCTGCTTTGACACTGTGGCTGCTTTGCTCGCGTTGGTGTAGTGCGGCTTAGCCCGCGGGGGCTGCGGTTCCAGGCGAGAAGCTCGGCGGATCGCTGGCTGGGAACGATTCCTGGACCATTTCGTCGACTGGATCGCATTCGCCGCAGGCATGGTATTCAGGAGTGTCTTGCCACGTGTCTGGGCAGGGCGCGCACTGCTCGGCCCAGGGAAAGCCGTCGCGGCCGACTTTGTAGACCAGGTAACCCAGCAGCACCGGCGCCAGCAAACGCAGCGGCCGCGGAGTCAGGAAACAAACAGTGGCTGTGGCCGCTCCAGCGGTCCAGAATTCATGGGCGGTTTGAAATCGGCTTCTCATCGTTAGGCCTCAACGGGTGGATTGAGTTGTCGAACGGATTGATACCAGCAAAACATAAGCAAATCGCGGGCCCAGAGCGAAAACTTCCGCGGCGCGGTGGCTGACAAAAGACACCATAGACGCCATGATGTCACGTGGAAGGACACGCGGAGTTTGCGCCGCCTCGCCCCCCTGGCGAGGCGAATAGGGCCGGAGGTAACGGTTAAGGTTATGGCATCGTTATTTGTCATCCGTGGACGAGACACCGGGCAGCATTACGAATTGCTCGGCTCCAGTACCACTCTTGGCAGAGAATCGACCAATCAGATTCAGTTGCACGATACCGAGGTCTCGCGCCACCATGCGCGGGTCGAACGCGGCGAGGACGGCCAGTGGACTTTGGTCGACCTCGGCAGCAGCAACGGCAGCTTCATCAACAGCGCTCGCGTCACCAGCCAAATCTTGGCCAGCGGCGATCGTGTTCAGCTGGGCAGCACGCTGATGATCTTCAGCGCTTCAAGCGACGTTTTGCATTCGGGCGGCCCGCTCGGCCACGAAGCGGCGCTGCAAGATGTTGCGATCGTCCGCGGCGATGACAGTCGTGACGACTTGTCGCAAATCCGCCGCGCCCTGGCGCCGGGAGTGGACGTCACCAATGCCATGGAGGCGACGAGTGCGGGCCAAGAACCCCAGAAACCGGCTAGCAGCTGGGACGTGATGTATCAGGTCGGGCAAGCGATCACCCGCACGCTCGACATCGACGAGATGATGCGCCAAGTGCTCGATTCCATCTTCCAATGGGTGCGCTGCGATTGCGGCTGCGTGATGCTGTTCGATGAAGTCACCGGCCACTTGACCCCTGCCTATCGCCGCAACCGCAAAACCAACAACGCCCAGCGCCCGCTGGAGATCAGCAAGACGATTCTCGATTATGTGCTGACCCGCCGCGAAGGCGTCTTGACCAGCAACGCCCAGTCCGACGCACGGTGGACCGGCGCCGGCAGCATCGTTTCACTCGGCATCCACGAAGCGATGTGCGTGCCCATGCAGGGACGCTATGGCGTGGTCGGGGCCATCTATGTCGACACCTCGACCAGCCCCGGCGTGGCCGCCGAGCGAGCCCACGTCGAATCGTTTACCGAAGAGAACCTCAAACTCTTGATCGCGATCGGCAATCAGGCGGCTCTCGCCATCGAAGACACCCAGTTCTATCGCGCCACGCTGCAAGCCGAACGTATGGCGGCAATGGGACAGACGATCGCCAATCTCTCGCACCATGTAAAAAACATCCTGCAAGGCGTACGCGGGGGCAGTTACCTGATCGAGACAGGCTTGAACAAGCAAGACTTCGAAGTGGCCCGCAAGGGCTGGCGCATCGTCGAACGCAATCAGGAACGCATCAGCAATCTGGTTATGGACATGCTCTCCTTCAGCAAAGAACGCGTGCCGGAGCTTCGCGAAGGGGACGTGCGGCTGACCGTCAACGAAGTCGTCGAACTGATGCAGGTCTGCGCCGAAGAAGTGAACGCCAAACTGATTTGGAATCCGCCGACGCATTTTCCGCCGGTGCGATTCGATCCCGACGCTATGCACCGCGCAGTGCTGAACGTCGTCACCAATGCCATCGATGCTGTCGAGTCGCGTGAGGGTGGCGAAGTGCGTTTGAGTCTGCAGATCGACCCCGATTCGCAATTGGTTGAACTGTCGATCGAAGATAACGGCGAGGGCATCTCGCCGGAAAATCTCGAACGCATTTTCTCGGTTTTTGAATCCAAAAAAGGTGCGCGTGGCACCGGCCTGGGCCTGCCAGTCAGCCGCAAGATCCTCCGTGAGCATGGCGGCGACGTGTTGGTCTCTAGCCAGCCTGGGCAAGGTACGCGGTTCACGCTGCGTTGGCCGGGCGTCACCGAAGGGGTTGATCGTCCGACGATGATTTAACGCCGTGGTCTTGGGTTGTCTTTGGTCGCGGCGAGGCCAATTCGCTATCCCACGCTCGCATGCGATTGGATTACAATTCTTCGCAAGTGCTGCTGGCGCCGCACGCACATTCCCTCTTATCCAGCGATCGCCCGACCACCTGCGCGCCACACTTCCGCTTCCCACCTCCAATCAGATAAAACATCATGGAATCTTCCGGCAAATTCTCGGTGACGACCTGGCTGATCATCACCATCGCCAGCATCGGCTTTCTGTTTGATACTTATGAACTGCTGATGACGCCGCTGGTGGCGCCGCCGGCGATTGCTGAACTGCTGAATATCCCGCCGAACCATCATCTGGTGACCTCATGGACCGGACGTTTGCTGTGGATTTCGGCGCTTTGTGGCGGCATTTTCGGTTTGCTGGGCGGTTGGTTGACCGACCGACTCGGTCGCAAATTCGTCATGGCAGCCAGCATCTTCGTCTATTCGTTCTCGCCATTTCTGGCTGCCTACAGCACGACGCTCTTCTGGTTCATCTTCTTCCGCAGCACAACCTTCATCGGCGTGTGCGTCGAATTCGTCGCCGCCATCACCTGGTTGGCCGAGGTCTTCTCCGATAAACGCGAACGCGAACGTTGGCTCGGCATTACCCAAGCCTTTGCGTCGCTCGGGGGCGTGTTCGTCACCTTGGTCAGCGTGTGGGTTTTGGCCAATATCGAACGCTTGCCCGACGTCGGCTTTCCCAAGCCGGCCAACGGCGGAACGGTCGGCAACTGGCGCTACCTGCTCTCGACGGGCATCCTGCCGGCGATCCCGATCGCGCTGCTGCTGCCGTTCGTGCCCGAGTCGCAGATTTGGAAAGAGCGCCGCGCCGCCGGCACGCTCAAACGTCCGAGCATCGCTGCTTTGTTTGCACCTGAATACATCCGTGTGACGCTGGTGACGGCCACGCTGTCGGCCTGTGCCTACGGCATTGCCTTTGGCGCGCTGCAACTGACGCCGCTCCGCATCGCTCCCGGACTGCCGGAGCTGCGCCAGCAGAGCCAGGCGCTCGCGCCGCTGCGCAAGGAAGCCGCCGCGCTCAACAAGCAATTTGACGAAGCGGCTCCCGGCTCGCCCGAACAAGCCGAGATCGTCAGCAAGCTGCGAGCGCTGAAGGAAAAGCAAGAGCCGCTGGACAAGCAGGTCAAGGAAGTCGGCAACGACGTTCAGTTCTATCAAGAGACGGGAGGCCTGCTTGGACGTATCTTGTTGGCGGTCTTGATCATCGTGGGAATCAGCCGTGTGACGCTGCTGAAGATTTTCCAAGTACCAGCTCTGATCATGATCCCGCTGACCTACTTCGTCCTGTTCAAAGATGGCGGACAAAGTTTCATGTTGGCCTACGGCGTCTGCGGTCTGCTGACAGTCGCTCAGTTCAGTTACTTTGGTGAATACTTGCCAAAGGTCTTTCCACTGCACTTGCGCGGGACGGGTGGCAGCTTTGCCTCGAACGTCGGTGGCCGAATGGTCGGGACGAGCATGGCAGTGGTCACCTCCGGTATCGTAGCCCCGATGCTGGCCGGTGACCCGACCAAGGTGACACCCATGATCATGGCCCAAGCGGCCGGCTATGTTGCGACGGGAATTGCGGTTCTAGCGTTAATCGTAGGCTTGCTTTTGCCCGAACCGAAGGAGCAGGCGCCCGAGTAAGCGCGTCTATGAGCGAACCGAAGTCGGAAGTCGGTTGTGATCTTGCGAGCGAACTTCTTCGCGCGGCTGTCGAGGCGACGTCGGTCCGGCAGCTGCGTTCGGCAATCGTCGAATCGCTCACGCGCCGTTTCCCGCAGACGCGCGTCGCCTGGCTGAACCAGAGCGGCACGGAGTGGAATCTGGCCGGCGAGGCGGCTGTGTTGGCCCAAGTGCCGATCGACCTGGCAGCCTCCGCCTGCGACCGCGGCCAAGTGCTTCGCCAGTCCGAGTGGGTGGCCGCGCCGCTGGCTGCTGCGGACGAGCCGGCTGAAGCTCTACTGGTCGCCCCCGGCGATTGGCTCAGCAGTGAGGCTCTGCAGTCGCTGGCCCAACTGCTGCGCTCTTGCCTCCAGCTTGCCCAGCGGCAGCAGCGCTCGAAGCTGCGTTTGGAACAGCTGGAGACGCTGCTCGAACTGGCCGCAGCCTGGCATCGTACGCAGGACTTGACCGAGTTGCTCAGCGACATCGCCCGCGCCGCCGCCCGCGTGCTGCACGCCGATCGCGCCAGCATCTTCCTGTGGGACCGAGCCAACAACGAACTGGTCGGCCATCCCGCGCTGGGAGTCGAAGGGCAACCGCTGCGCATCCCGGACGATTTGGGAATCGCTGGTCAGGTGCTAAAGACTGGAATGCCGCAGCGCTGGGATGCGTCGGACGACCCGCAAGCGATCAACCAACGCGTCGGTCGACAACTCGGCTACGTCACCCGTTCACTGCTGGCCGTCTTGCTGGTCGACAAACGCGGGCGGGCGATGGGCGTGTTCGAAGTGCTCAACCAGGAAGAGGGCCGCTTTTCGGTCGAGGACGAGGTTTTTCTTACCGAGCTGGCGCGGCATGCGGCAGCGGCCCTGGAAAACACGCAGCGCATGGACCAGCTGGTGCGGACGCGCGACCGCTTGGTCCAGTCCGCTTCCGCGACCGCGCAGTTGATCGGCTCGTGCCCCCAAATCGAATCGCTCCGACAAACGGTTGCCCGCGTCGCTCCGACCGATCTGGCCGTGCTGCTACTGGGCGAAAACGGCACCGGCAAGGAAGTCGTCAGCCGCAGCCTGCACCTGCAAAGCCGCCGCAACGCGGAACCGTTCGTAGCGGTCAATTGCGCGGCGATCGCCGAACCGCTGCTGGAAAGCGAGCTGTTCGGGCACGAGAAAGGCGCCTTCACCGATGCCATTCGCGAACGAGCGGGGAAGTTCGAACTCGCCTCCGGCGGCACGCTGCTGCTGGACGAAATCGGCGAGATGAGCCTGGGTGGTCAAGCCAAGTTGCTCCGCGTGCTGGAGGAGAAAGTCGTCGTCCGCGTCGGCGGCACGCGGCCGATCCGCACCGACGTCCGCGTGATTGCCGCTACGAATCAGAACCTGGCCGAGATGGTTCGCACGAAGCGCTTTCGCGAGGACCTTTATTTCCGGCTGAACGTTGTGACGCTCTATCTGCCGCCGCTGCGCGAGCGCGGCGATGACATCATCCTGCTGGCTGAGCATTTTTTAAAACAGTTCGCCGAGCAGATCGGGCGCTTGCCGCTAAAGCTGACCGACAAGGCGCGGCAGCGACTGATGACGCATCCTTGGCCGGGCAACGTTCGCGAGCTCCGCAATATGATGGAACGCGTGGCATACTTGGCCAGCGATTCGATCGTCGAGGAAAGCGACCTGGCGTTTGTCCTGGCCCCATCTCAGCCGGCTGACGCGAAAGAGATGATGCCGGGATCGCTGACGCTGACCGACGCGACCGCGGATTTCCAGCGAGCCTACATCCAGCGGCACATCGATGCGGCCGGTGGCAACGTGGCCCAAGCCGCCGAGCGCCTCGGCCTGCATCGCTCGAACCTCTATCGCAAAATGCGCCAGCTGGGCCTCGACGCCCCAGACTGACCGGCCAGAATGACAAGCCAGGTTCGACGCTCAGACCAGACCCTCAGGCAAGGATGTCGTGAATGACGCGGCCGTGGACGTCTGTCAGACGATGGTCGCGGCCGCCGAAGCGGAAGGTCAGCCTTTCGTGGTCGATGCCCAGCAGATGCAGAATCGTGGCGTGCATGTCGTACATCTCGACAGGCGATTCGACGACCTTGTATCCGAATTCGTCCGTCAGGCCGAAGGTCGTGCCGCCGCGGACTCCGCCTCCAGCCATCCAGATTGAGAACGCGTACGGATTGTGATCGCGGCCGTTGGCACCTTGCGCAAACGGCGTGCGTCCGAATTCGCCAGCCCAAACGACCAACGTCTCTTCCAGCAGGCCGCGCGCCGCCAGGTCACTCAGCAGACCGGCAATGGGTTGGTCGACCGCTCGGGCGTTCTCCTCGTGCCCTTTGAGCAGGTTGCTATGCTGGTCCCAGCGGTCGTGTCCGACCGTCGGACAGGTCAGCTCGACCATGCGCACGCCGCGCTCGACCAAGCGCCGCGCCAGCAGGCATTCGCGAGCAAAGATGGCCGTCGGCTTGTTCGGACTGTCGAGACCATACAGCTGCCGCGTTGCCTCGCTCTCGCCATCAAAGTCCGCGGCCTCCGGCACCGACGACTGCATCGCGTAGGCCAGCTCGAAATTCTCGATAGCGCTTTCGATCGGATCGGGCCGACCGGTTGCCTCTAGATATTGTCGGTCGAGTTGTTCGAGCAAACGCCGCTGGCGGGCTCGGCTCACTAGCGGAGCATCGCTCGGCGGCGCGAGGTTCGCGATCGGACGATCAGTCGGCGTAAAGAGGCTCGCCTGGTGAGCGGCTGGCAAAAAGCCACTGCCGAAATTCTCCAGCCCTCCGGGCGGCGTCAAGCCTCCGTTGATGACCACAAAGTCCGGCAGGTTTTCTGACTCGCTGCCCAGGCCGTAGGAAAGCCACGCGCCGATGCTCGGCCGTCCCGCCATGCCGACGCCAGTGTGCAGGAAGTAGTTGGCACTGGTGTGTTCGGAGAACTGGCTGGTCATGCTGCGGACCACCGCCAGGCGATCGGCATGCTTGGCCAAATGCGGGAAGAGCGAACTGATCCATAACCCGCTCTCGCCGTGCTGTGCAAACTTCCACGGGGAAGCGAGCGTGGCGCCGTTGTTGTCGAACTGCGTCGGCTCCGCGGCCACCGGGAAGGGCTGTCCGTTGTATTTTTCAAGCAGCGGTTTGGGATCGAACGTATCGATCTGCGATGGTCCGCCATCCATGTATAGAAAGATGACCTGCTTGGCTCGCGGCGTGTGATGCAAGCTGGACAGCACGCCCGCGCCGCGAGCTTGCCGATCGAGCAGCGCCAGATAGCCGAGCGAGCCGAAACCACAGGCGGCTTGGGCCAGCCATTGCCGGCGCGATGGCAAGCTGCGCTGGCGGCGGCACGGAAAGGGCGAAACGTGGGTAAGCCGCGTTCGATTCATGGCAAGTACTGAAACTCCTTGGCACACAGAAGCACATGCGCCAGTTCGGCCAAACGCAGCGTGGACGGCTGGTCTCCTTGCGCGGTTCCGCTCTCGGTTGCCAGCGCGGCGACGCAGTCGGCCAGTTCGCGATCGCTGGGAGGGCGAGCGAAGGCAGTCCAGAACATCGCTTGCACGCGCGCCTCGGGCGTGGCGCACTCGCTCTGCAAACGAACGCTCCACCGCTGGGCCAGTTCGTGGACCAAGGGATCGTTGAGCATGCTCAGCGCCTGGGCTGGGACGTTCGACAAATTGCGTTTGCCAACGGTCGTAGCCGGCGGAGGCTGATCAAACGCGATCAGGAAGGGATCGAGAAAGTTGCGGCGAATTTCGATGAAAACGCTTCGCCGACCGTCGGCGTCCAGCGGGCCGCTCGCCTTGGGACGGCCGCGGCCGGTCATTTGCTCGGTCAGGTGAACTGGGACACTTTCCCCACCGGATGCGCGGTCGAGCGAACCGCTGATCGCCAGCATGGCATCGCGCAGCTTCTCCGCGCTCAGCCGCCTGACCTGGCGATGGCTGAGCATCCGCCCGGCTGGATCTTGTTCGGCTTGTTCGGCGGTGCTGCGGCTGGCCAAGCGATACGTACGGCTCATACAAATCTCGCGCACCAGCCACTTGATCGACCAATCATGTTCGATGAAACGCTCGGTCAGGTAGTCGAGCAGTTCTGCATGGCTGGGCGCCCCGCCCAGCAGACCGAAATTGTCCGGCGAATCGACCAGGCCTTGCCCGAGCAAATGCAACCAGACTCGATTGACCATGACGCGGGCCACCAGCGGATGTTGGCGACTGGCCAGTTTCGCGGCCAGCTCGCGGCGACCACTCGAATCGTCCGCGGTGAACAATTCGCCTCCGAGCGCTTGCAGGTCGCCGCGTGGGACCGGTTCACCGAGTTGGTGCGGATTGCCCCGGATCGCCAACGATGCATTCCGCGGCGTGCCATCGCACATCGCAATCAACCGCGTCGGCTGCGG
>JBQCJB010000813.1:0-4419 GCA_051953155.1 Aureliella sp.
CGCCCCCGCGGCGCCCAGCCGCCACCGGTGATTGTTGGGGCATGTCTTCAACAACAACAAACACCACCCCAACGCCGAGCCGTTCCTCGCCACCCCGCCGGGGGGCCCCCCCCCCGCCGACTTGTGCATCTTCGGCGAAGAGATCACGCCCAACCAACACAAACTGGTCCGCGAGTTCGTGTTGCTGGACAATACGTACTGCGCTGGCATCCTCAGCGCCGACGGCCACCAGTGGAGCACCACGGCCTTCAGCACCGACTACATGGAAAAAAGCTTTGCGGGCTTTCCGCGGAGTTATCCCGACGGGATGGGAGACGACGAAGCCGACGCGTTGGCCTACTCGCCTGCGGGATTTCTCTGGGACAATGCCGTGGCTCACCAGAAGTCGATTCGCAACTACGGCGAATTCATGAAACCCATGGTTCGCTGGCGCGACGGCAGCAAGAAAGGCCGCCCGAATTTCCTCGCCTGCTATCGGACTTGGCGAGGGGAGAGCGCTGAAGTCATCTTTGCCAGCGAGCCGGTGATTGAAACGATTCGTCCCTTTTCACCGACCGGGTACGTCGGTTGGAACATGTCGGTCCCCGACCAGTGCCGCGCCGACTTCATCATCGGCGAGTTGAAAGAGTTCGAGCAGCGCGGCGAGTATCCCAACCTGACGATCATTTGTTTGCCGAATGATCACGGCAGCGGCACGGCGGTTAATTGCCCGACGCCAGCCGCCTGCGTGGCTGATAACGATTTAGCTCTGGGACGCATCGTCGAAGCCCTGAGCCACTCGCGGTTCTGGAAAGAAATGGCGATCTTTGCGATCGAAGACGATCCGCAAGCCGGTTGGGACCACGTCAGTGGCTATCGCACCACGGCTTACTGTGCGAGCCCATACGCCAAGCGAGGGCAGACGATCAGCACGCAGTACAACACGACCAGCGTGATTCGCACCATCGAGCAAATCCTCGGCCTGCCGCCGATGAATCAATTCGACGCCAGCGCCACACCGATGTTCGATTGTTTTACCGACGAGGCCGACGCGCGTCCTTTCAACGCGACGCCCAACCTCGTGCCGCTGGACCAGATGAATCCCGACCCGTCAGCCCTCAGCGATCCGGCGCTGCGCGAGGATGCCATCGTTTCGGCCAGCTTGAACTTCTTGGAAGTCGACAAGGCGCCCGAGGACACGCTGAACCGAATCCTCTGGCGAGCCATGAAAGGCAGTTCGGCCCCTTATCCCGAATGGGCGATCACTGTCGGGGCAGACGACGATGACGACGAAGAAGAGGAAGAATGAATCGCCGCGCTCGAGCGGGTTATAGGACAGCCGAGACGGCTGTCCTACTTGAGTGCTTAGGCGGCCAGACGTACACCTGCGGCGGTTTGGGAGGCTGAGTGCCCGACGGCGAGCGGCAGGGCCAGGGGCTGAGCATCGTCGGTGACGACCTGACATGCCAACCGCCGCGTCATGTTGATGACCAACGGGCTGCGCAAGTTGGTCGTCAGCGTCCGACCCGTCTTGCTGATGACCGTCATCACGAACACTCGGTCCGACGAATGCATCGAGATCGGAGTCAGTTGCCGCCGCGATACGTTGACTTTATAGTCCACGCCCAGTTTGCGCGGGCTCATGATCGGCAGCGCCACCTGGCCTTGCGAGATCGACTGCAACCAGGCCACGTCGGGATTGGCCGCGTCGGGCAGGATGACCCAGTGACGACAAGTTTCAAAGCCGATCAAACCCTGCGGAAACAGAATGACGTGCTCTTGTGAAACTTCGATCTGACCGAAGCGTGTCGTATTGACTATCATCGAAGGATCCCTTTTCCGCGACTGTAAGTAGCCCTACGCTCCGATTTATCGTCACAGATAGCCGCGCTTCACGAGCCCGTTTTTCCGACTTGAGTCCGAAAAGCCGTTTTTCTTGGTTTTCTGTTTGCCAATGCCTCCAGGACTTCACAAACCGCCAAGACAGCCCATCCATCCAAAAAGCTGCTTTACGTCGTATTGCCTGAACGGAATTGAAATCGATGTCGGATGACCTCCGAGTTGACTTTGCAGTCATTGGCGGTGGGATTGTGGGACTGGCGACTGCCTGGCAGTTGCATGGCCGCTTTCCCGAGGCGCGCATCTGCCTTCTGGAAAAAGAAACGCAAGTGGCTCAGCATCAATCGGGACGCAATTCCGGCGTTCTGCATTCGGGCATTTACTACAAACCCGGTTCGCTCAAGGCCACTACCTGCCGGGCCGGCAAGGCGCTGATGGAAGAGTTTTGCCGCGCCGAAGGCATCGCCTACGAACTGTGTGGCAAGCTGATCGTGGCGCTCGACGCGCAAGAAGCCGAACGCTTGCAAGCGATCTACCAGCGCGGGCTGGCCAACGGTGTCCGCTGCGAAGTCATCGACAGCCAGCAGATTCGCGAAATCGAACCGCACGCCGCCGGGATCGCTGCCATCGCTGTGCCGGAAGCCGGCATCGTCGATTATCCAGCCGTGTGCAAGCGTCTGGCCGACAAGCTCGCCGCCGCGGGCCACCGCGTGCTCTTGGGGAGCGAGGTCCGCAGCATCCGCCCGAGCTCCCACGATGTCGAGATCACGACCGCTCAGCACCGAGTCACCGCCGCGCGGGCCATCACTTGCGGCGGGCTGTATAGCGATCGACTGGTGCGGCTGAGCGGCATGCAGCCCCCGGCCAAGATCGTTCCCTTTCGCGGCGAGTATTACCAGTTACGGCACGATCGTCGCGAGCTGTGCCGCAACTTGATCTACCCGGTCCCCGACCCCAACTTTCCCTTTCTAGGCGTGCATTTCACCCGGATGATCGACGGCTCGGTCGAATGCGGTCCCAATGCGGTGCTGGCCCTGGCGCGCGAGGGATATTCGTGGCGGCACGTCCGCGTTGGTGACTTGGCTGAATCCCTTTCCTACGCCGGCTTCGTCAAACTGGCGGGCCGGTACTGGCGGACGGGGCTCGGCGAGATTCACCGTTCGCTCTCCAAGGCCGCATTCGTCAAAGCGCTGGCGCGACTAGTACCGGAACTTCGCGGCCATGACCTGCGGCCTTGCCGCGCCGGAGTTCGCGCACAAGCCGTAGGTCCAGACGGTGCCCTGGTCGACGATTTCCTGTGGGTTTCCGGCGAGCGGATCCTGCATGTGTGCAACGCGCCTAGCCCGGCCGCGACGGCCTCTCTGGAAATCGGGCGCATTATCGTCAGCCGCGTTGCGGAAACGATGTGAACCAAGACTGCCACGGGCAAGAGAGTGCCGCGACGCTGCCGCGTACAGTTGGCTAGGGCCTCTTTAACTTGGCGACGAAAACTTCTCGCCGTGTTGCAGCGGCACGCGACTACCAACCAGTCGAGCCCTTAGTCGGCGGAGCGCATCGTAGGGGCGCCACGCGCCAGCCCGACCGCGCAAAAGGATTTCGAACTGCGATGCGTCCCGCGCGATGCTCGCCCCGGCCAAGGCGGCTTGGGCAGTCCGCAAGCGGCTGGTCAGCTCGGCCTGCCAAGCTGGCTTGTCCTTCGTGGCTGCTCCCCACCCGATGCGAACCGGCTCCCCGAACCAGCACAAGCACTCGGGCAGCCGCTCTTCCCAAAACACATACTCGATGGCGGCGGGCACAAACCAAACGCAGCTGCTGCCATCGCGTCGGCTATCGAGCCTGGCCTGTGTGTGATTCTCAGTCTGGTCCGAGCGGTCCGATGGGGTCGACTCGATCGACCAAGCCAGATGAGCCAGGCCCGGCATTAGCGGCTGACCCTGGTCGCGCACGTCGCAGAATCTTCCTTCTGGCGTCAGCGCGATCGTCGTCATCGGTTCGCGGGCGATTCTCAAACTCTGCCGCAAGAATTCCGTGGCCCCACGGCGTGACTGAGCTTCGATGCCATAGAAGCCCATTCGCCGGAAGATCCGATAGCGCGCCAATGCCTGAGCATCGATAGGCGCATACAAGCGATGTTCCGGCATCAGGTGCCGCTGGACGAGCATGGCGATCATCGGATCCCACCACGACGCGTGATTGGCGTAGAGCACTACTGCAGCGTCGTTTGCAAAGACATCCTTCACCAGGCTGTCGCGCTGGAGGGCGACGCAGTGAAAATGCTTCCGCAGGTAATTGGGCAAGAAGACGCGTGTAAAGCCGTCGACCAGCCACTTATCGATGCGCGGCAGCTCGCCAACGACTGAAGAAGTCCCCTGTTTCCCGCCACCCACCTTTGCTTGGTCCCTTGAGCACGTGACGCTTCGTTCATTCCACCGATTGGATTGGTTCATCAATGTCTGTTCGCTTCTTGAGCTATGAGACGCTTGATTGGTAGTGCGGCCCCTCACCCCCCAGCCCCCTCTCCCCGAAGCGGGGCGAGGGGGAGACCGGGCTGGGCTGACGCTGGCGCGGGGCGGCCGGAGCTGGGCTCTACCCGACGCGGGG
>JBQCJB010000814.1:0-2020 GCA_051953155.1 Aureliella sp.
AAGGCCAAGCCTCCCTAACCCTATCCGACGAGACCAAAGCCTGGCCATGGCTAGGGATGGACTTTTCTTAGCGACGCTGGCCTCTAGCGTCTTGGTAACCGCCGACGCAGCCAGAGTATTCGGCGGAGAAAGATTGCCGCAAGTCCTGCTGATGCTGCTGACGGGGGTCGTCGCCAGTTTCAGTTCCGTCCCTCTGACGCCGATTGCTCCTGCGGCTTCCTCGCTGCCTGTCGGCCATCGGCGTTGGTCGGTCGGCGCATGGCTGTGGCTCGCGCTGATGGTAGGACTGGTCATCGCGACGCTCAGCGCGACCTGGTCGGCCAACGGCAGGGCCGCCTGGAATGGATATTGGCACGTCGTCGGTCTGCTCGTCTTCGGCACGGTCGTTCGCAGCTTGTGTCGCCAGCGTGGGCTGGCCGTCGGCTGCGCCCAGCTGTTGCTCACAACCGCAATCGTCCTGTCGGCACATTCGGTTCACCAGCTGGCGATCAGCATGCCAGAGACGCGGGCCGCCTATGAGCGCGATCCTGAAAAGGCCTTGGCGGAGTTGCACCTCGACGCGCCGCCGGGCAGCGCCACCCGAGCCCAGTACGAAAGCCGTTTGCACAGTACCGAACCGCTGGCCACGTTTGCATTGACCAACTCGCTGGCGGTGCTGCTGAGCGCGGCACTCGTCGGGCTGACGATCTGGATCGCTTACCAACTGCAGGCCAGCGGCAGTTCGCGCGTCGCGCTGGCGGCTGCGGTCGTCTCCTGGGCGCTCGTCGCGGCGATCTGGTTGCTGACCAAGAGCCGCACAGCCTACCTGGCGGTGGTCGTCGTCTTCGCCGGCGCCGCCTTGGTCGCCTGGCGCAGTCGAACCGCCCGCGCGTCCGGCGTGCTCGCGCGGCGACATCAGGCGGGCTGGTTGGCCGCCGCTGCTGTGGCTCTCGTCGCTCTGATCGGTGGACTGGCCGCGCTGTTGATGCGCGACAAGTTGATCGTCGCCGAGGCCCTCAAAAGCTTGAGCTATCGCGTCGAGTATTGGCAGGCGACGCTGGGCATGATCGGCGCGCATCCGCTGACCGGCGTCGGGCTGGGCAATTTTCAAAGTTACTATCCGCGCTACAAACTGCCCGGTGCCAGCGAGGTCGTCGCTGACCCGCACAACTGGATGCTGGATATCGCCGCCACGTGCTCAGCGCCAGTGCTGGTTCTCGTCCTGGTGGGCCTTGCCGTGGCGCTCATGCAGAGTTGGCACGGATTGCAGTCGCAGCTTCGCACGGACGCTCCGGCCGAGCCCGCTGCCAACTCGAGCGGCGACCGCGAAGCACTCGCGCTGGAAAGCAAACTGGCACGTTGGCTCGGCTGGGGTGCAGCCCTCGGCTGGTTGTTGACCGCTGGGCTGGCATGGGTGCTACGCGCCTCGATCGATCTGGAAGGGTCGACTCTAGGGCTGGTCGTCGGGCTCGCGCTGATGGCGGCGATGCGCTCGGCTCGCCCCGCGCCGGACGCTTTATGGCAGGGCATGGGCCTGGCCGCCGTGGCCACGATGCTGCTGTGCCTGTTGGCTTCGGGATCGTGGCAGGCCAGCGGGCTGGCGATTCCCTTGGCAACCTGGCTGGGCATTGCTGGCGGAGCAGCTTCGCTAGAGGGCCGCACTGGGCAAGCTGGCGCTGGCTCAGCCGCCGCTGAAAAGCCGGGCATTGGTCCGGCCCGAGGGACGATGGCAACGCGGGCGATTGCGAGCCTGCTCCTGCTGGGCTTTCTCGTGCAGGCCTGGCGGCCCGTCAATTCCAGTTGGACGGAGAGCCAAGCGGCGCTGGCTGCACTTTCCAATGGCGAATTGTCGGCGGCTCGCCAAGCGGCTCTGGCAAGTATCGCGGCCGACCCGATCGATCCAGCCCCGCGCCGGCTGCTGCTGGAGATCGTGACGCTCGAAGCGGTGCAGCAGCCTGCTGAGAATTGGGAACAAGCCAGTGAGAGTGTCCGGGAGGCGATCGACCAACTGCTCGCATGCGACCCGGCCGCCGACGGCAAT
>JBQCJB010000815.1:0-6459 GCA_051953155.1 Aureliella sp.
CGCTGGTGACCCAGCACGCTACGGTGATGATCTTCTTCGTGATCATCCCGATCCTGACCGCAGCCTTCGGCAACTATTTAATTCCGCTGATGATCGGTGCTGAGGACATGGCGTTTCCGACGCTGAACATGTTCTCGTACTGGATGATGTGGCCGGCGTTCTTCTTCATCGGAGCGAGCTTCTTTGTGCCGCCGTTTGGCGCCGGTGCCGGTTGGACCAGCTATCCGCCGCTATCGGTCTTGACCGAATCCTCCCCCGGCAGTGGCACAGCGCAAACGCTTTGGCTGTGCGGCGTGGCCTGTGTCGGCGTCGCGTCGATGATGGGCTCGGTCAACTACCTGACGACGATCATCCAGATGCGGGCTCCGGGCATGACGATGATGCGCCTGCCGATGACGATTTGGGGGATGTTTATTACGGCCATCCTGCAGGCTTTCGCGCTGCCCGTGCTGACCGCCGGCGCGATCATGCAGATGACCGACCGCTTGCTGGGCACCGGTTTCTATTTGCCGGAGCTGGCCAGTGCGAACAATTCGGCGGCCGTCTCCGGCGGTGGCCAACCACTGCTGTGGCAGCACTTGTTCTGGTTCTACTCGCACCCGGCCGTGTACATCATGATTCTGCCAGCGATGGGAATGGTCAGCGACATCCTCTCGACCTTCTCGCGCAAGCCCCTGTTCGGTTATCGGCCGATGGTCATGGCTCTATGTGCGATTGCCGGCCTGGGCTTCATCGTCTGGGGCCACCACATGTACACCTCGGGCATGAGCCCGGTGCTGGGGATCACTTTTGCCGCGGCCACGGTGATGATTGCCATCCCGAGCGCGGTCAAAGTTTTTAACTGGCTGGGCACGCTCTGGGGCGGCCGCATTCAGATGACGACGCCATTGCTGTTTGCCGTCGGGTTCGTATCGATGTTCATCATCGGCGGCCTGAGCGGCATTCTGATGGCCTCCACGCCGGTGGACATCGTCATCCACGATACCTATTACATCGTCGCCCACTTCCACTACGTCTTGGTCGGCTCGGCCACGATGGGCATTTTTGCAGGGCTGTACTTCTGGTATCCGAAGATGTTCGGCCGCGCGATGAACGAGTTCTGGGGCAAGGTCCACTTTGCGCTGACGTTCATCTTCATCAACGGAACCTTTTTTCCGATGCACTTGCTGGGCGCTGGCAACATGCCGCGGCGGTACGCGGATCCGTATCACTTTGAATTGTTCGCCGACATGCTGCCGCTGAATCGGTTTATTACTATCTGCGCGTTTGCGTCGATGGCCGCGCAAATGATTTTCGCGATCAACTTCCTGACCTGCCTGTTCTGGGGACGCCGCGTCGGCCGCAATCCTTGGAATTCGAACACGCTGGAATGGGCCGCGCCCAGCCCGCCGGGGCACTTCAATTTCGATTTCCAACCGATCGTTTATCGCGGGCCGTACGAGTACGGCGATCCGACTGGTGAGCGCGATTACCGCCCGCAAACCGAACGTCCGGCACTCGCCCATCGCGAGGCAACCAGCCATGCGTGAGCCGCGTCCAGAAGGTTATTCGCGTTGGGTTCACGGTTTCGCCTTGGCGCTGACCGTCGGCGTATTTCCGCTGATTTGGGTCGGTTCGCTGGTGACCACTTACGACGCTGGCATGGCGGTTCCCGACTGGCCCAGCACGTACGGTTACAACATGTTCGCCTATCCGGTCCGAACCTGGTTGTTCGGACCGTTCGATCTATTGGCCGAGCACAGTCATCGGCTGCTGGGTTCGCTGGCTGGATTGCTGTCGATCGGCCTGGTGATTTGCGCATGGATGTTCGAACGCCGCCGCTGGTTCCGCTGGTGGACCGTCGCTGTGCTGCTGGCCGTCATTGGCCAGGGGCTGTTGGGGGGGATGCGCGTGCGACTGGACGCGCGGACGCTGGCCATGATCCACGGCTGCACGGCGTCGCTCTTTTTTGCGATGGCGACAGCGACCAGCGTCATGTCGTCGAAGTTCTGGTTCCGCGCGGCCCGAGCCGAGGGGAGCGACGCGCGGTGGGCAACCGGTCCGCTGACGCGCTGGGTAGCCATGCTGCTGATGGTGATCAGTTTTCTGCAATTGACCGTCGGCGCGCAGCTGCGGCACATCACCGGCGCCGCCAGCCCGCAGTTTTTCGTAGGTTCGGTACATCTGCACCTGACGCTGGCCGCGACGATCGTGTTGCTGACGCTGGTCCTGTTTGGATCGCTGTCGCGCGCGGCAGCGCCTCCGACGCGGCGCAGCGCGGCCATTTTGGTTCTGTTGGTGCTGGTTCAAGTCGTTTTGGGAATTGGAACGTGGCTGGTAAACTATGCGCTGCCTTGGCCTGAGCTCAGCGGTTGGCTGGCTCATTACACGATTCAGGCCAAGGGATACGCTGAGAGCATGGTCGTTACGGCCCATGTGGCTACCGGCTCGCTGATCATTTGTTTTTCAACCGTCGCAACGTTTGCGGCTTGGCGAACCCAAGCCAGCGGAGCGACTCGCCCTGAAGGGTTCCGGCAGTGGAAAAAGCAACTGGCGTAGGACAAAGTGCGGCAACGATGGCTGCGCTGCCGACGCGCGTTTCGGGCCGCATTTCGTACTACATCGAACTGACCAAGCCACGCATCCTGGTCATGATCCTGGTGACCGTGCTGATGGGGATGGTGGCCACCGGCGCCGCCTTGCATGTGTGGAGCGTGTTCTGGACGTGCCTGGGCACTGCCATGGTCGCAGCCAGTGCGAGCGTGTTGAACCAGTGGATCGAGCGGGATCGCGATGCGATCATGGCGCGCACCAGCCGCCGGCCGCTGCCGACAGGCCGGGTCGCCGCCAGTCAAGCCGCTTGGATGGGCTGGGTGTTGGTGATCGCCGGCTCGCTGATCCTCGGCTCTCTGGTGAACCTGCCGACGATGGCCTGCGGCCTGGCGACGTGGTTCTTGTACGTGGCCATTTATACGCCGCTGAAGCTGCGAAGCTGGACCAATACGCTGGTCGGGACGCTGCCCGGAGCCCTGCCGGTGTGGATGGGCTGGACGGCGTCCGAGGGCTCGCTGGCCGACTGGCGAGCGTGGGTGCTGTTGGGCATCGTGGTCGCCTGGCAGTTGCCGCATTTCATGGCCATCGCCTGGCTGTACCGCGAACAGTACGCTTCGGCCGGTTACCAGATGATTACCAACACCGACAAGAGCGGCCGCGGGGCTTCGCTGCATGCCGTGCTCGGCTCGATCGCCTTGATCCCGCTGGCCATCGCGGCTGTGCCGCCGGTAGGCATTGTCTCAGGGGTGCTGAGTCTTTTGGGCGTCGCCGTGTCTGTGTGGATGCTGCGTTCGGCGATCGATTTTGCGCGCGAGCAGAACCCGCAGACTTCGCGGCGCATGCTGCGGATCAGCCTGCTGCACCTGCCGCTGACAATGCTGGTGATCCTGGCGGCTCGACTGTTGGCCTAAACGGGACGCAGCGTTTCCGAGGCATTGCAGACGCGTCCATGCCGCGCGGTCGATTTCTTCACCTCGAGGTGATTGCCTGAACTATGACTTCCACGACGATACCTCATGAGATGCACGAGCCGCACGACGATGCGCATGGGGCGAGCGGTCCAGCCGGCCATGGGCATGCCTTGCGGCCACACTCGCACGGCGAAAGTGGCTTGATCTATCAGCCTGCGCTACCCATGTCGCGCGGCAAGACGCTGCTGTGGTTGTTCCTGTCGACCGAGATCATGTTCTTCTCGGCGCTGATCGGGACCTATGTCGTCGTCCGCTTCGGCGCACCCTCGGGTTCGTGGCCGCGGCCGATCGATGTGCACGTCGAAGAATGGGTCGGCGCCTTCAACACGTTCGTGCTGATCTGCTCGAGCGTTTCCATCGTCTTGGCCCACGACGCGGCCAAACGCAACCGAGCTCGCGCGGCGTGGCGGTGGGTGTTGGTCACCTTCCTCCTGGGCAGTTTGTTTCTAGGCTTCAAAGCGTACGAATACCGCGCCAAGTTCCAACACTCGCTCGTCCCGTTCCCGCCGCACAGCAACATCTATGACCGAGCCGACGTCAACTACGTGGGCGCGGTGACCGAACGCTTAAACCAGTTGGCCAGCGACATCAATCGCGATACGGCTCGGCAGAATACGTTGGTCGGCCTGGTCGCCTCTGCACCCGAGCAGATCGAAACGCTCGAGACGGAGTTGGCCGCACTGAAACAGCAGCGTGGCGAACTGGCTCTGAAAGTGGTCGCAGCCCGAAAGCATCCCGAGGCCACCGAGGCGAGCGAAGAGGACCGGGCGGCAACGGAAGAAGAACTGGATACCGTCGAGAAGGACCTGAAGGCCAAGACCGCCGAGTATGAAAAACTGACGCGCGAATTGCCAGGCCAGAGGCACGAATTGGCTCGTCTCGAACAGGACGAAAAAGCGCGGGGCGAGCGGTTGAAGACCGTCAATCATCTGTTGGCCTCTGAAGCCAAGTGGACCTCGCGCACCGTCGGCCGCGATCCCGATCCGGTCACGCAGCAACTGGCTATGCTCTCGCTCGCCCACGACGTTTACCCGCTCAACAGCACAGCCGAAGCCGCCGCCCACTACCAGCGGCAAGAGAGCGTCCAACTGACCCAGTGGATCCGCGACACCGAGCAGGCCCTGAGCGAGACGACCGCCCAGGGCACCGCGGCGAGCGAGAAACTCACCCAAGCTCAGGCTACGAGCGAAAAACTCACCGCCGAAGCAGCCCAGCTGAACGAAGAACTGTCCAAGCTGCCGCCCGAAGAAAAACCATCTGAAGAGAAGCCAGCCGAAGAGAACTCGGCAGAAGAAAAGTCTGCGGAAGAAAACTCGGCGGAAGAGAAGCCTGCGGAGGCCGAGGCGAGCGACGAGAAACCGGCTGACGAAGCACAACTGGCGAGTGACGAGAAGGCGACTGAAGACGAGAAGGCGGCTGAGCCCGATACGGCGGCCGATGATAAAAAGGCGGCTGATGAAAAAAAGGCGGCCGACAGCGCGGCTGCCAAGGCGAAGCAGCGCCGTGAAGAGATCGCCAAGCGGTTAGCCGAAATCGAGACGCAAACCGCCGCCAACGCGCAGGCGCTGACCGAAGCGGCTCAAACTGCCACCAATGCCGAGACCGCCCGTGGGCGACTGCAGAGCGAACTGGAGGCGGCCAAGGAACGCCAAGAGTTTCGCCGCGAGATGAGCGAAATTCACGGCGGCTTGAACCACGCCTACGCCTGGTTGAAACTGCCGATGGCCATACCGAGCGGCCACATGTGGTCGTCGACGTATTTTCTGCTGACCGGGATTCACGCCCTGCACGTGTTCATCGGCTTGATCGTCTTCGTCGTCATTCTCACGCTGCGACTGGGACCTGCCCAAGCCAACCTGCTGGAAAACTCTGGGCTGTATTGGCACTTCGTCGATATCGTCTGGATTTTCTTGTTCCCACTCATTTACCTGTTTTAAAAGTTTCGACGCATGCACGAGTCATCATCGACTGCCGAGGCTGCCGGACGAAGCGCCGCCGATAGCGAGTCTCACCTGGCAGCCACCGCCGACGCCGGCCACGAACACGGTTCGATCACGGGCATGGCCATCAAGGTCTTCATCGCCCTGTGCGTGCTCACCTGTGCGTCGTTGCTGACCTACACGACCTACTGGCAAGAGCACGTGCCGATGGAGATCGGTCGAGCCGTCATGCTGAGCGTGTCGTTGACCAAGGCCTTTCTCGTGGTCGCCTTCTTCATGCACCTGTGGTGGGAATCGAAGTGGAAGTATGTGGTGACGTTCCCAGCGATCACCGTCAGCGCCCTGCTGTGCATCGCCCTGGTGCCGGACATCGGCCAGCGAACGCAGCAGTACGACGCAGCTCGTTTGGTCAATGCACCGGAAGCCATGCCTTATCATGTCGGACCGGAATTGACAGTCAGCCAGCCTGAGGTGCACGCTGCGTCGGCACAATCGCACGCCGACGGGCCAGCGCACGGCGATGGGCCAGCGCACGCCGATGGGTCAGCGCACGAGACTCCTTCTACCAGCCATTAGTGAAGTGCATAGCCTAACATTGAATTCTTCTGCCGCGGCGCTGGAAGCCATCGAACTGAGTCATCGCTACGGGGAACACACGGCGCTTGCCGGTTTGACTCTGCGCATTGAACCGGGCGAAATCTTTGCTCTCTTGGGTCCGAACGGCAGCGGCAAAACGACTTTCTTCCGGCTGCTCAGCACGCTGCTGCCGGTCCGCGAAGGAAGCCTGAGCGTCTTTGGACATCGCTTGCCCGAAGCCTCCGCACAGGTGCGAGCCCAATTGGGAGTCGTGTTCCAGAATCCGAGTTTCGATCGCAAGCTGACGGCCCGCGAGAATCTCGCCTGCCAGGCGGCGTTGTTCGGCTTGACCGGCGCCGAGCGCACCAAGCGCATCGCGCCGGTCGCGGCCGAACGGGGGCTGACCGATCGGCGGGACTGGCGCAGGGACAAGCTCTCCG
>JBQCJB010000816.1:0-12593 GCA_051953155.1 Aureliella sp.
CAGATGATAGACGACGCTCGCCCCGAGATTCTTGAGGCAGAGATAGAGGATCGAGGTGGCCGTCATTCCATCGGCATCGTAGTCCCCATAGACGACGATTGGTTCTCCGGCTGCGACGCTCGACAAGATGCGCTGCGTGGCCGCTTCCATACCAGGGAGAAGTGCCGGACTGCGAAGATCGGACAGCTTGGGCTTGAGGAACGCTTCGACCGCTTCGCCGGTGGTGATCTCGCGCTGCAATAATAGGCGGGCGACCACTGGCGAGATGCCGCATCGGTCGGCCAGCGCCTGAACGGCGGCCGTGTCGTGGGCCGCAAATCGCCACACGCGTCGAGCGGACAATCGCTCGGTTGCGATCTCCGCCGCCGACCGCTCCGTCTCCAAGAAATCCACTTGCCGCTCCTGTCTCCGTGCTCGCCGGCGCTATTTTGATCGTTGCTTCGATCAGTTATAGCCCTGCCCAAAGGCTTCCACTACCCCCTTCCGGATCGTAGGATGGCAACCACGGACAACGGAGCGGCTTGGTTCGCCTGTTGACCCAACCGCGCTTAAGGCACGCTGACCGGCGTAGGCGCGACGGGCACGCCGCCGAACGGAAGAACGCCCAAGAGCGCTAAGACGATGAGGATCAGGAGCAAGACCCCCAGTCCGCTCATCGGAGCATAGCCCCAGCTGCGACTGTACGGATAAACCGGCGCGCTGCCCAGCAGCAAGACCACCAACACGATCAGTAGTATCAGACCCAGATTCACAGGTGCACCTCTCTTTCAATACGACTTGAACAATATGGCTGGAAGCCAGAGCCGCTTTCGTCGCCCACCGCCGAAAGCCTCTGGCTTCGTTGCCGACGTTAATTGCCATGTCGTATAGAGAATCGCAAACTGTGTGCCAGCATTAGGAATTAGCATGTTCAGACGTTTCCGCTTGGCCCTTGCCGTCGCCCTCCTTGCAATGCCGACCCTCTCGGCTCAGTCCCCCACGCCGCCCGCGGACGGGACGGGACATGCCGCCGGCGGTCACGCGGCCGGTCATGATCACGCCGCGGCAGTCGTCAAGCCGCCGAAGATCTTTCTCGATAAGAGCCCCAAGATCATCGAGTACCAGTTGAAGCGTTTGAGCAATGCGGAGCTGCTCCTGGCCGAGCGCTCGCCCGAAAATCCCAAGACGATCCCGGTCTACGCAGCGATTCTGGTCCGCAGCGGCATACCTAGTGGCGAACGACGCGCCGCGGCCGTTGCGCTGGCCCAGTTGAAATCCACTTCCGTAATCGAGGAATTGCTGGTGGCGCTGAACACGTTGCCAGCGGACGACGCCGCCGAGACGGCGCGCTCGGCAAAGGATCTGACCGCGGCGTTGCTGGCCGAGCCCCGGCAGGAACTCGGCGCGCGATCGGATCTGCTGCGCAAGGATCTCGACGCAACCTCGCCGTGGGCGAGGCGAGCGGCAGCCGCCGGATTGTTGTTAGCCGGCAAGGTCGACCTGGTCAGTGGACATGCGGCTCAGTCAGCCGAAAGCGCAGTCGACATGCTGGTCGCCGTCAGTTGGCTGGACGCTCCAGAAGCCCGAGCCGCCCTGCGCCCACTGGTGCTGCCGTGGCTCGAAGCGAAAGAGCCCCTGGCTGTGCGCAGGCAAGCGATTCGAACGCTCGGCTCGATCCCCGACCAAGCCAGCGATACGTTTCAACGTTTAGCACAACTGGTCCAGGAAGAACCCTTGCGCGAGGACGCGGTTCGCGCGCTGGCCTCAGTACCGCCAGCGGCCCGCGATCGGCAACTGGCGGCGCGACTCGCCGAGCGCCTGATCGCCGATGCCGAGGCCACGCCGATCGCCGATCGCTCGAGCGATCGGTTCGTCGACGCGATCGGCTTGGCGGAAAGTCTTTTGCCCGCTCTGCCCGAGGAGGTTTCTCGGGCGTATCGCCAACGACTGCGGGGAGTGGCTGTCCGCACGGTTCGCATTCGAACGGTTGAAGAAGAGATGCGCTACGATGTCAAGTTCTTTGCGGTCGAAGCGGGGCGGCCGGTCGAAGTGATTCTGAAGAACGAAGATCTAATGCCCCACAACCTGGTCATCACGGCTCCTGGCGCGCTGAAGGAAGTCGCCTTCGCCGCTGCCAAGATGGCCCCTGACGAGGTGAACGACGGTAAGCAGTATGTTCCGCAGAGCGATAAGGTTCTGCACGCAACTTCGATGGTGCCGGCTGGCAAACAAGAACGCCTGGCCTTCTCCGCCCCGACCACTGCCGGCGAGTATCCGTTCGTATGCACCTTCCCCAATCACTGGATGCGCATGTACGGCGTCATGGTCGTCGTCGAAGACTTGGACGCTTGGGAAAAGCAGCCCACTGTGCCCGCCGATCCGATCGGCAACAATCGATCGTTCGTACGCAAGTGGTCATTGGCAGACCTCGCCAGCGAACTGGAAACAGGGCTCAGAGGCAGGTCGCGGGAAATTGGGGAGCGGCTCTTCAAAGAAGCGTCGTGCCAGCAATGCCACAAAGTCGGAGGACAAGGCGGCGTCGTCGGGCCCGACCTCTCCGATGTCGCCACGCGCTGGAAGGGAGATTCACGCGGCATTTTGCAGGAGGTTCTCGAACCGTCTCACAAGATCGATGCCAAGTACGCCGTCCAGTCGGTCCTGACAGCCGACGGCAAAGTCTATTCCGGCATCATCGTGGCCGAAGACAAGAACGGCCTAGCGCTGATTTCCAGTCCCGAGCAAACCGAACCGACTCGAATCGCTCGCGACGACGTCGAAGAAATCGTCAAGTCTTCCAAGTCGATCATGCCCATCGGCCTGCTGGACCAATACACGAAAGACGAGATCTTCGAGATTCTCAGCTACCTGATCACGCCAGCCCCTGGCGGCTGACGCCGAGCTCTTGCCGACAGCGCCAGATTCTGATCGTGCCCGGTTCTGGTCTTACAGACTTACAGGGCCAGGCGCGAATCGTCGGCGCTGGTCAACTGCGTGCGCACGAAACTGATCTCTGGCGGAACTTCGTCCGGGCCGCGCAGTTGTTCGCAGACGGCTGGATCGTCGTAGTGTAGCGCTAGCGCCACTCGAGCGCAGCGCTCCTGGAACTGAGCCGGCGTGTCCTGCTGTCCCAGTTCGCAAACTCGGTCGATATATTCGCTCCAACCGGCCAGAACGCGGCTGGCGATCTTGTGACGACCGGCTGCATCCAAGTGGCCGAGGCGCACCACGCGGTCGATGCGGCCGGGCCGCGAGCCGATCTCGCCGGGGCCACCAATCGCCGGGTCGACCATCTCCAAATGATTCGTCGTCATCACCGTCAGCAGTCCGTCGGTCCGTTGGACGCCGTCGAGACAGTTCAGCAGGCAATCGAAAGTCAGAGCCGGTCCCGAACTGACGGCGATGTTTTTGCGACCCTGGAACACCGCGTCGATGTCTTCCATCAGAGCCATGCATGGAACTTCCTCCAGCATTTGGTTCCAGGTCTTCTGCAGTTCGTCATTGCGCATGCTGGCCAGATCGAAGACGTGGACTGGCAAGTCGAGATCTTCGGCGATCGCTCGGGCTAGCGCCGTCTTGCCGGTTCCGGGCGGACCGTACAGCAGAAAGCCGCGGCGCCACGGCAGCTGGCGCTCGATGTGCCAACGCTCGGTTTCGCGCCAGCGCCGAACCTCTTCGACCAGCGTGCGAGCTTCTTCGGAGAGAGCCAGACGCTGGACGGCGTGGTGCCGCTGCTGTGGGTCGAGTCCAATATCGCCGAAGCTGAAGCCGAGTGGCCGGTGGATGAAGCAACTGCGTATGTCGCTGCCGCTGGTCGGCCCTGTGCCGCTGCCGCCACGCGTGCGCTGCGAATGCAACTGCGGCAGCGTCATGCCGGCAGAGCCATGGATGTAGCGAATCGAATGCCGCCGGCCGCCGGTCGCATCGAAGATTTGCGTCTGCGAATTGTAGTAGTCGGTCGCGGCCTGTATTAGCTGGTCGGCATCCAGGGTTCCGCGCGCGTAAACGACCGAAATCGATTTCGAGGATTCGTCCGAGGTCACGCCGCTTTCCATCTCGGTCGCCTTGCTGCTCGACTCCGAGATCCAAATCGGTCGCCACCCTTGCCAGTACAGACGGCCGCTGGGCGGATTGACTTCCATCGGCATCAACTGAACCCGACGCTCGGGGCGGAAATACAGTTTCCAACCCACATAGGCGCGCGGGCCAAAACGCGACGGGGCAAAGTGCTGCCGCGAATACATCAAGACAGCATCGGCCTGGTAGCCGCTAACGGTGATCGTGACCACGACGCGGCTGAGGAGCTGCTGGGCCAGTTTCTTGACTTGGCTAAAGCAGCTAATGGCCAACGTGATTGCGGCCGCGCCTCCAATCCACATCCATCCACCAGCCAGAGTCGACATACCACGTCTCGCAAACTGAAGCGCCGCTGGTCGCATTGGCTGGACGACACCTCGTTCAGCGCTCGCTCCCAGGCCAGCCGAAAATACCACTCGCGCGGACTTCCGGCTGCCGCGCAACAGTCCCTTTTACAGTACGGGCTATGAGCGAAAAAGATTAATTCAGCAAATATGCGCAAAGTTTTCCCTCTAGTGAGGGGTGTGCACCGAGCCGCAGTCGGCCTGGTAACTCCCGCGCCGGCTACAATAAAAACGGTTCGCCGCAAAGCGCCTGCCGCCGGTGCGCGGGCACTCGACGAGTTAGCAATTTCAGCGTTGAAGCGGTTTTCGTATCGCGAACGATTTTTGTAGGCCATCGATGCCGGGCTCGGCTTCCACTCTCTCGAAACTCTGGTTCGATCAAGGAACGCTGGTTCTGAGCGGCTGGTCGGCGCTGGGCATAGAGCGAGTTTTCGGCGAGCGTGTATGGACTTGGGATGCGCGCATCGGCGGTTGGCGCGCCCCGGCCATTCTTTACAGCCAGGTCGCCGAGGCGCTTGAGCGTCATGCCGCCGGCACGCACGATGAGGCGGTACGCTGGCAAACGGTCAACTGGGCCAACGTCCAACTGCCTCCGCCACGTCCTGAACAGGCCGCTGCAGTAAAGGCCTGGTGGGCCAAGCACCGCGGGCTGGTCGTCATGCCGACCGGTACGGGCAAGACCGAGGTGGCTCTGCAGATCATGGCCCAGGCCCGCTGCAGTGCCTTAATCGTGGCCCCGATTCGCGATCTGATGTACCAGTGGCATCAGCGGATCTTGCGCGCCTTGGACTACGACGCTGGGATCATTGGCGACAATACGTTTAACCTCCGCGCCGTGTCGGTGACGACTTACGACAGCGCTTGCATTCACATGCCGCAACTGGGCAATCGATTCAAGTTGTTGATTTTCGATGAGTGCCATCATCTGCCGGGCATGGTGCGGAGTGACGCGGCTCGCATGTCGCTTGCCCCCTGGCGACTGGGATTGAGCGCGACGCCCGAACGCAGCGACGGGCGGCATAGTTTGCTGGACGAACTGATCGGACCGGAGGTCTATCGCCTGGCGATCGATGCCGTTCGCGGGCGGTCGCTGGCCGACTATACCGTCTTCCGCATCCCGGTTCACTTGTCCGTCGACGAACAAGCCCGCTATGACGCATTAGGAACTGAAGTCCGCGAGTACTTCTACGCTGCCAAGCAGGACGATCCGACCTTTACCTGGGAAAAGCTGTGCGCGCAATCGGCGTCGGACCTCGCATCGCGGCGGGCCCTGGCCGCATACCGAGCCAAGCAAGCGATCGAGGATCGGGCCGAGGAAAAGCTTCGCATTTTGGAGGACTTGTTTCGGTTGCATCAAGGGACTCCCATGATCGTCTTTGCAGGATCCAACGCGATGGCCCGCGACGTGTCGCGGCGCTTTCTGCTGCCTTGCCTGCTAAGCCATTGTGGAAAGCGAGAGAGGCTGGACTATCTCGAAGGATTGCGGGACGGTGTTTATCCGGCGATCGTGGCCAATCAAGTGCTCGACGAAGGCGTCGACATACCCGCGGTCAAAGTGGCTGTCGTCATTGGCGGCATGGCATCGACGAAGCAGGCTCAGCAGCGGCTGGGACGCATTCTTCGAAGGACCGGTAACCACTCGGCCGTACTGTACGAAGTCGTGTGCCAAGACACCAACGAAGCCCTCAGGTCACGTAAACGCAGAGCCAGCGATGCTTACACGGGAACACGCCATCGTCGCCTATGACGGGGCGCGGGCCATCCCCGACCGTCTGACACAAAAAAAGCACGGGCATTACGCGGGCTACGCGCAGCGCATGTGTGAGATCTATGCGCAAGGCGTCGGCCAGACGCGCCGCCAGTTGCATCGCGAAGTCCAAGCGGTTTTTGCCTTGGATCCCGATTGCCTACCGCGGCGCATCGACGCCTTTTGTAAGTTGCTCGACGAAGCGTCCGACTACGATCGCGACAGCGCCGGGGCGGCGGCAAAGCTGCGCCAACAGGTCTTCCGAGCCGCCGCGAGCCTGCATCCTCTGGTGAGCTCGGCCGACCCGTGGTTCGAACACGGGAGTCGCTCGCCAAGCAAAGGATCGCCGAAAGTCTGGGCCTGACATGGGACGAAATCGACCGACGCTTGTTCGCGGACATCATCGAACTGCATCGCCTGCGCGAGTTTCGCGGCTATGACGATCCAGTGCAATTACTGGCCCGCTACAACGTGGCCCAGACCCAAGTCGCCCTGTTCGACGCTACGCAGATGACGGTCTGGGCAACCGCCGACTTCAAAGCGATTCTCAAGTATGCCAAGTTGGCCAGGCTGATGCACACCATCACGCGACTCGATGATGGGCAGTACCGCTTCGACTTTGACGGCCCAGCCTCCCTCTTCGCGCAGACGCACCGTTACGGGGCTGCGATGGCTCGCTTCCTGCCCGGCCTGCTCGGATGCAGGGGCTGGAAGATGAAGGCGGCGCTCAAGCCACCGCGATGGTTCAGGCCTGTTTGGCTGCGGCTGGATTCGGAGTCGGGGCTGCGCAGTCCCGCTCACACTCCAGACGACTTCGACAGCCAACTGGAACAGAACTTTTTCGAGCGCTGGGGCGACGAGCCGCGCGACGGTTGGCGGCTGTCGCGGGAGAGCGAGATCCTGCACTCCGGGCAGAGCGTCTTTACGCCCGATTTTGTCTTGACCCACGAATCGGGCCAGCAGGCCTTGCTGGAAATCGTCGGCTTCTGGACCCCCGAGTATTTGAAGCACAAACAGCAGACGCTCCAGAAGTTTCGCCAGCGTCGGATTCTCTTGGCGGTCGCCGAGTCGGCCAGCCATCACTTCGACAGTAGCGCTGCCGATATGTTCACGTTCAAAACGGCCATCAAGCCGCAAGCGGTCCTCGAGCGTTTAGCGGCTCGAACGGCTGGGCCCGCCGGCGCCAGCCCAACGTCGACTTCGGTTCCTCCGCCGCAGACGGCATAAAGACCGCTGCTGGGCTGCGTGTTCACTGCCCGCCGAGTTCGCGCGAACGATTGGCGGCAGCGGCCACCGCCTCGATGAAGCCACTTCGAACGGCAGCTTGCTCGAGCGAGCGCAGGCCGGCGATGGTCGTGCCGCCGGGACTGGTCACCTGATCGCGCAACTGCCCGGGATGATTGCCGGTTTGCAGGACCATTTGCGCGGCGCCGAGAACCGTCTGGGCGGCCAGACGCGTGGCCACATCGCGCGGTAACCCTTGGGCCACGCCACCGTCGCTGAGGGCATCGATCATCAAATAGACGTACGCGGGCCCCGAACCCGACAATCCGGTTACCGCATGCATCAATGCGTCCGGAACACGCACGCTCATGCCGACAGCCGACATCAACTGTTCGACAAAGCGAATGTCTTCTTCGCTGGCGCCCGTCGAAGCGGAGATGCCCGCGGCACCGGCATTGACCTGCGCCGGCGTGTTGGGCATGACGCGCACGATGCGCTCAGTGCCCAGCAGCGATTGCAGACTGGCCAGAGAAAAGCCCGCTGCGATCGAGATTACCAGATGACGGCTCGCATCCGCTTCGCGCAGCGACTGGCACACGGCCGGCAGGACTTGTGGCTTGACCGAGAGGACGATGCGTTTGGCCAGCGGCAATGCTTCGGCGGCTGAAGCGACCAAGCGCGCTTTGGCAAAGCGCTCGGCCAGCTTGTCGCGCTGGGCCGCCAATGGTTCTGCGAAGACCAGGGCCGATTCTTCGAACAGGCCGGAGGCCAAGGCGCCGGCAGCCAAGGCGGTGGCCATTTGACCGCCGCCGATAAATGCGAGTTCGTGCTTCATGGTGCGTGCTTTTCTAATAACTGATCCAACAGTGCGAGCGTGCGTTCGGTGGCCCCTTGATGCGATGCAATCCATTGGACTGCCCGCGCGGTTCGCGCCCGGCCGGCTTCCGGTCGGCTGAGTTGATCGTCGATCCACTCGGGCAGCGCGTCAAGCGTCGGCAGTTCCCAGGCCGCTTCTTTCTCGAGCAAAGCTCGGACGATGGTTCGGAAGTTCGAGGTGTTCGGTCCGAAGGCGACCTTCGCGCCATAGGCGGCCGGCTCGAGCATGTTCTGGCCGCCGCGGCTGCCGAAGCTGCCGCCGACGAGCGCCAGTTCCGCCAGGCCCCACCACCATTTCAGTTCGCCCACCGTGTCGACCAGCAACACTTGCCACTGATCCGCCGAGCAACCGCCGTCAAGGGCCGAGCGGCGGATGACCTTTAGGCCTCCTTGCGCGAGCGTGCGAAAGACCTCGTCGAAGCGTTCGGGATGTCGAGGCACAACGATCAATTTCAACTGCGGATGTTTGGGCAGCAGACTTGCGACCGCGCGCATCGCCGCCAGCTCTTCCGGATCCTGTGTGCTGCCGGCGACCAGCACGCGGTGCTGTTCAGAAAGTCCCACCAGAGCCGCTCGTCGGCGCACTTCGATGTGCTCGCGATCGGCGTTAACATTGTCGAACTTGATCGATCCGCAGGCATGCACGCGCTCGCTGGCGACGCCGAGACTGCGAAAGCGCTCCGCAGTCGCTTCGTCCTGCGCGGCGACCAGCGACAACTCCGCAAAGGTCTTGGCCAACAGCGGCCGCGCGCGGCGGTAACCGCGGAGGCTGCGATCGCTCAGCCGTCCATTGACGATCGCCACCGGAACCGATCGCTGGCGAGCGATATCGATCCAGTTGGGCCAGAGCTCCAGTTCGCCCAGCACGATCAAGGCGGGCTTCAGTCGATCGACGGCTCGGCGCATTGCCCACGTGAAATCCCACGGGCAGGTGAACGAAGGGACATCCGGCAGCGTCTGACGCGCCAACTGCATGCCAGTCAGCGTCGAGGTCGACAGAACGATTGCGTGATGCGGCTGTCGTTCGCCGAGACGTTCGATCAACGGCCTGAGTAGTTGGACTTCGCCCAGGCTGACTCCGTGCACCCAGATGCTGGTCCGGCCGTCGGCCAACTTCGGGACAGAGCCGCAGAGACGTTCGGGCCAGCCACTGCGGTAGCGGCCGGTGCGCATGGCGCGCCAGGCTAACCAGGGCGACGCGGCCACCAGGGCCGACGCATAACCGACGTTCAATCCCCAACCCATGCCCTGCGCTCCATCCCAAGGCCAGCAGTCAACAAGTCGGCAATCCACAAGACGGCGGTCGACAAGCGACCGGTCCGCAGTTCAGCGATCGGCACCCAGAGAAAATCTTCGCTTCCCGACTGTTCGCCTGCTGGAAACCGATCGCGCGTCAGTTCTTTTCCATGTGGCAATTCTTGTACTTCTTGCCACTGCCGCAGGGGCAGGGATCGTTGCGACCGACGCGTCCGCCGATGTTGCGGATCGGTTCGGGCTTGACGTCCTCGCGGCCGGCTTGGTCGGCGGCTGCCTGGTCGGCCTGCTGCTCTTGAGCCAATTGCGAAGGGGTGGCGGGCGCATCGTGCCGGGCGGAGGTTTCTTTCATCGTGCTGCTGACGAAACCTTCGTCCAAGCCTTCCATGCGGAAGATCAGGTCGGTCATGCGTTCGCCGATCGCGAACCACATCTGGTTGTACAGCTTCATGCCTTCGCGCTTGTACTCGACCTTGGGATCCATTTGCGCGTAGCCTTTGAGGCTGATTGCGCTGCGGAGATGGTCCATGGCCAGCAGGTGATCCTTCCAGGCCGAGTCGACGATGCCCAGCAGGACCTGCCGCTCCATGCGCCGCATTTCGGGATAGAAGCGATCATCGATCGCCTGGGCGACTTGGCGCTGCAGTCCTTCGCGGGCCAGTTGGCCGAGCTCTTGCGAGTCGAGTTTGACGGCCAGGTTCTCGTCGAGCCACTCTCGGAGCGAATCGAGAGCGCCATTGCCGCCCGAGATGTCGCGCGCGGTCGCTGTCGACGTGGAACCCGAGGCGTAGAATTCGTTGACCTTCGCTTGCGCTTTGGCCGACTGGCTCATCCCCTGCTCGTAATTGGCGATGCTGTAGGTCAGCAGCGACTGCCGAACATCGTTCAGCGTTTCGCCGGTCAGCTGTTCGGGAGTGATCGGGGCTTCGAAGCGCTCGCTGGCCCAGTGGGCCAAGCCTTCGTGATCGATGCGGTACTGGTTCTGGCCCACTTGCGTACCGAAGCGCGTCACGCCGACCAGCACCGGATACTCCGATTCCTTGCGGCGGTAGGCTTCCTCGGCCAGGGCGATCAACCGCTGCTTGATCTGTTCGGGTTCCAGCGAGCGGATCTGTTCGAAGGGCACATCGATACCGAACTTGTGCTTCATCCAACCGATGAGCATGTTGGTGCCGTAGTGCTCGTCCAGCAGCGGCGCCCCTTCGGTCAGGTCGATCGCGTGCAGGACTTCGAAAGCCCGCTGGATAAGTTTCTCGTCCAGCTCTTCGCGCGGAATTTTCTTCAGGTCGCCAGCGCGGTAGTTCGTTCCGTAGCGGGCATTCATCCACTTGACCAGAGCTTCCCAGTTCCATTCTTCCTGGTCTTCGCTCTCGGGCAGGTTCTCTTCGATCGCGTCGAGGATCTGCGTTTCGGCCGAGCGTTCGGCCAGGTCGATCGCAAAGGCAGCGGCCGTTTGCGGATCGAGGTTGCGGAAGTCGCGGGCCTCGAGCTGGCAGGAGACCTTGCCACCGGCCCACTTGGCATAGGCCTCGGCGCCGAACAATGGATCGGTGTACGTCTTGACGTAGTGATCGATCTGTTGGTGGATCTGTTCGAGGATCAAGTGGCGGCAGCTGACGCCTTCGAGAATCTGTTGCCGGTAGCCGTAGATGCGTTTGCGCTGCTGGTCCATGACCTCGTCGTATTCGAGGAGGTTTTTGCGGATGTCGAAGTTGCGCTCTTCGACCTTTTTCTGCGCGCCGGTGATGCGGCGGCTGACGAACGAGTTCTCGATCGCCTCGCCGTTGCCCATGCCGAAACGCTCCATCCAGTTGCGGACCCAATCGCCGGCGAAGATTCGCATCAGGTCGTCTTCGAGCGACAGATAGAATCGGCTGCTGCCTGGGTCACCCTGGCGACCACAACGTCCGCGGAGCTGCAGGTCGATGCGCCGCGATTCGTGGCGTTCGGTACCGATGACGTACAGGCCGCCGATATCGCGGACCCGCTGGCCAGTCTCTTTCATCTTCTCGCGCTGTTCGATCTCGTGAACGAGCGCATCCCACTCTTCGCGCGGCACGTCCAAACGCGTGGGGTACTTGTCCTGCAGCTGAGCCCAGGCCATCGTCTCTGGGTTACCGCCCAGAATGATGTCGGTACCGCGGCCGGCCATGTTGGTCGCGATTGTCACGGCGCCCATGCGTCCGGCCTGCGCGATGATTTCGGCTTCGCGGCGATGATGCTTGGCGTTGAGCACCTGGTGCGGAATGCCCCGCTGGTCGAGCTGATTGGAGATCTGTTCGCTCTTTTCGATCGAAACGGTACCGACCAGCACCGGCCGTCCGCGACGCGACACCCGCACGACGTTGCTCTTGGGAAAGACTTCTTCTTGCCGCGTGTCTTTCAGCTTGACCGTGAACTCGAGGTCGTTCTCCTTGGTGATTTCACCGACCGCCTCTGACCCGTCCTTCATCGACAGCACGTCCCACTTGGCCGTGCGTTCGATATCGTCGACGACCGCGTGGTATTTTTCTTTCTCCGAGAGGAAGATCGTATCGGGATACTCGATCCGCTGCATGCGGCGGTTGGTCGGGATGGCGACCACGTCCAGGTGATAGATCTTCCAGAACTCGGCCGCTTCGGTCATGGCCGTACCGGTCATGCCGGAGAGTTTGCTGTAGAGCTTGAAGAAGTTCTGCAGAGTGATCGTAGCCAGGGTCTGCGTCTCTTCCTTGATCTTGACCCCTTCCTTGGCTTCGACTGCCTGATGCAGGCCGTCACTCCACTGGCGGCCTTCCATCAGTCGGCCCGTAAAGTCGTCGACGATGATAATGTTGTCGTCTTTGACTACGTACCGCACGTCGCGCTGGTACAGGTAGTGAGCCTTCAGGGCGTTGTCGAGCAGGTGCGGCCACTCCATGTTGCCAGCCGTGTAAAAGCTCTCGACGCCGGCCAGCTTTTCCGCGAAGCGCACACCTTCGTCGGTCAGATTGACGGTGTTGTCTTTCTCGCTGACGACGAAGTGCTCTTCCTTTTTCAGTTGCCGAGCCACGCGATCGGCTTCGGCATATTTGCCAACATCCTGGTGGGCTGGACCGGAGATGATCAGCGGGGTG
>JBQCJB010000817.1:0-5944 GCA_051953155.1 Aureliella sp.
AGCCCAAGACGACCGCCATCGCGCAGGCCCCCAGCGAACTGGCGGCGATCGACGCCGTCGCGACGGTGGCAAATTCCGACGACGGGCTGGCGCGGAGCACGCAGTACAGGCTCGCGCCGTAGCACAGCCACGTCCCGGCCAGCAGCAACCAGCCCAGGCCGATCAGATTCCAGTCGATCCGTTTCAGCCAAGCCTTCATGAGGGCCGGCTCGACGTTTGGCTGAGTCCGCTTGAGCACTTCGCGAAGGATGGGTGGCAAGGTGGGCACGAACGTGAGCACCATCAATCCGCAGGCCAGCAGCGCCCAGCGCCAATCCATTTGCAGCCATAGAAGACTAGCCACAGCCGCCGCACTGCCGACGGCCATCATCGTCAAGGTTTCCAAAAAGATCGTCAGCGTGGTAGCAACCTTCAGCACGCCCAGCGGGGCGAGCACGGCCAGCCGCAGCACGATCACCATCGCTTTGCCAGGAAAGTACTTGCCGAGGTGCCCCAGAAAATAGGCGTACAGCGTGCGGACTTTGGGAGCCGGCTGGTCCAGCCGCTGCAGACATCGCATCCAGAACCAACCGGCCGGAACCATGCCCAAAGCGTAGGCGGCACCGGCGGCCAATAACCAAAGCGGGGACGCTTGCCAGAAACCGACCGCGCGCTGCCGCAACTCACGTGCTTCGTTTTCCAGACGCTGTCGCTCGGCTGGAGTGACTCTTTGCGCTTCGCTGGCCAATTGGTCGGCCTGACGGTGCAGCAGTTGCTGTTGGGTGGCCAGTTGCTGGGCGGCTTGCCGGCCGGTGTGGACGATGCCCCAAGCGACCAGCCCCAGCGCGATCACTTGAGCTGTCCAGCGAACAACGCGTTTTTTGAGCACTTGTTTCAATTGAGGTGGCCGATGAGACGCTGGCGTTTCGCTTGGAGATCCGACTCGTCCGCTCGATGCCTCCGGCTGGCGGCAGGTTGGGCACGGGCGACCGATGGATGTCGGGCAGACAGCTTATGGGTTGCCCTGGAATTCGCCAAGGCGAGTCTCTCTCAGGTCGCGATGCAACTGGGAAATCTGCGGATGCTGATGTATAACCAGCGGAAGGAAACAGTGTTTCTTCGTTTACGGACAGCCTCATGTCGAGATTGATGTCGTTGATAGCCCTCATTGCGGTCATCGCAGTGATTGGGCTGTTGTTTTATAAGGTCATGGTCGGCTTTTTCGTCCCAGTCTTCCTGGCGGCGGTACTGGTGGTCGTCTTTCGGCCGCTGCACCTGATGATGCTCAAGAAGACCGGCAACCGGCCCAAGGTCGCGGCCGCAGCTACGACATGCCTGATCATGCTGTGCGTGCTGATCCCGTTCGGGCTCATCGCCAGCGCGGCTGCCCTGCAGGGAGTCGGCCTGATCCAGGACTTCAACACCGGCAGTCTGAAAGTGGCTTTGGTCAAGCTCCGCAACCATCTGGGGCTGACGCGCGAGTACGAGAACGAGCTGGTCAGGATTCAAACCGAGCTCGATTTTTTGCGTCTAAAAGCCGCCATGGTCGACAGCAACAGTCCCCGCGTCGGTGCGGTGACGCGCACGATCGACGGCTCAGCGACGGTGATCCACAGCGACGAACTGAGTCGCATCGGCGCCCGCTTGGCCGAGTCAATCGACGAATTCCAAAAGCATCTGGCCAGCGACGGCGCTCTGACGACGCACGCGCACTGGGGCGAACGCCTTGAAAATCTGGCCGCACAAGCCCGCAACTTCGGCAACCTGCCCGACGATGAGTTCACGTTCGAAGACGATGCGATGCTGCTGTCGCGAAGTTTTCGTTCGATCCGCGAAGAGATCATGGGCGGTCCTTACCTGACCGCCCTGAAGGACCTGGCCAATCAGAGCGACGAACAGAATACGTCCGCGCGGCAGCAGATCGTCGAATATATCCAGCCGCGACTGCTGTCGCTGACCAGCACGACGGTCGGGTTTGCAGTCCGCATGATCATCGGCTGTGCGATCTTGATCGTGTGCGTGTTCTTCTTTCTCTACGATGGTCCCGGAATGGTCGCGACGCTGATGGCGCTGATCCCGTTGGACGATCGCTACGAGGCCGAGCTGCTGATGGAATTCGATCGCGTCAGCCGGGCTGTGGTGCTGGCGACCGTCTTTTCGGCGATCACGCAAGGGGCGGTGGCGGGCATCGGCTACTATGTCGCCGGCCTGCCCAGCCTGGTGCTGTTGATCATGCTCACGACGATGTTCGCCATGATCCCGTTCGTGGGACCAGCGATCGTTTGGGTGCCGGCGTGTTTGTACCTGGCCGTCTATGACAACCGCATCGTCGCGGCCAGCGCGCTGGCCCTGTGGGGCGTCCTGGTCGTCGGCACCGTGGACAACTTCGTCAAGGCAGGCGTGCTGCACGGCCAGTCCCAACTGCATCCGCTGCTGGCCTTGCTGAGCGTCCTTGGCGGCGTGCAAGCTCTCGGTCCGATCGGTATCGTCGTCGGACCGATGGCTGTGGTGCTGCTGCAAACCTCGCTAAGCATCCTGCAACGCGAGATGATCCATCTGGAGGACCATGGATTTCTGGGTGCTGGACGGGGTGAGTCGCCGCAGGCCCGGCGCTTCCGCTTGCGTCGCCGTCGCCGCCGCGACGCGGGGGCCGAAGCCGCGACGGCTGCGGCCGAAACGGGTTCGTCGCCTCAGCCAGCGTCGCCGGTCGCACCGTCGCCGGCCGCACCGTCGCCTGCACCGCCGGCCGCCGGCGCACCAGCCACCGGCGTGCCGCTGGGGGGCAGTCCTTCGACCGATCCGAGCGCCTGAAGCGTTGCTGTATGCCTGAACTGCCGGAAGTGGAAACGATGTGCCGCGGACTGCGGCCGGTGATCGGAAGCCTCATTGAGCGAGTGGTCGACCCGCGGTGCGCTTACCGCCCGATCGTCTGCACGCCGTCGCTGCACTCGATCGACCGTAAACTTCGCGGCCAGTCGATCACCGGCATCTCGCGGCTGGGCAAACGCGTCCTGGTCGAGACGGAGCAGTCGGTTTTGGTGCTGCAGCCGAAGATGACTGGGCTGGTGACGATCGAGTCCCCGCCCGACCCAGAACACGTGCGTTTGATCGTCCGACTCAGTGGCGGCAGCGTACCGGAGTTGATGTTCTGGGACCGTCGCGGGCTGGGCACGGTCATGTTGCTCGCCCGCGAGCAGATCGCCGCCCAACTGGTCGAGGGCAAGCTGGGCACCGACGCGCTGTCGATTTCGTCGGCGGAGTTTGCCGAACGTTTGGCTTCTACGCGGCGACCGATCAAGGTTGCCTTGCTCGATCAGAAACTGTTGGCTGGCGTCGGCAATCTGTACGCTTCGGAGATGCTGCACGCTGCGGGCATCGATCCCCAGCGGAGCGCGGCCGATTTAAAGCCGCGCGAATTCGCCCGACTGTTTGTCGAAATGCAGCGGATCTTGCAGGAAGCCATCGTGCACGAGGGCTCGACGCTCAGCGACGGAACGTACCGCAACGCGCTGAATCAATCCGGCAATTATCAGAATATGCACCGCGTTTACGATCGCGCCGGCGAACCCTGCCCGCGTTGCCGACGATCGAACATTGTCCGCATCGTGCAAGCCCAACGCGCCACCTTCTACTGCCTCCGTTGCCAACGCTGAAACGCCCCCAGTAGGACAGCCGTCCCGGCTGTCTAAAAAGCCGAAACAGCGAACCATGATTTGAGAGTGGACAGCCGGGACGGCTAGCCTACTGTGATTCAAATGGCTTCGGCAATCGGTTCGACGTGTTCGACGCCAACCAGCTTTTGATCCAGGCCGCTGTAGAAATAGCTCAGCCGGTTCGGGTCGAGGCCGAGCTGGTGCAGGATGGTCGCGTGTAGATTCTTCACGTGCAGCGGACGCTCGACGGCGGCCGAGCCGAGTTCGTCGGTCGCGCCGATGCTGATGCCTCCTTTGATCCCGCCGCCGGCCATCCACATCGTGAATCCGTAGGCATTGTGGTCGCGCCCCGAGCCCTTGGCATATTCGGCGGTGGGCTGGCGACCGAATTCGCCACCCCAGACGACCAGCGTCGTATCGAGCAGCCCGCGGCGCTTCAAATCTTTTAGCAAGGCGGCTACCGGTTGATCGGTCGCGCCGGCATGCTTGTTGTGGTTCTGTTCCAAATCGCCGTGCGCGTCCCAGTTGTCATCGTTGTGGGCGCCGCCCGAATAGAGCTGGATGCAGCGGACACCGCGTTCGACCAACCGTCGCGCCAGCAGGCAGCGGCGGCCGAAGTCGGCCGTACGCGGCTCGTTTACGCCGTAGAGCTCCAGCGTTTGCTGGTCCTCGCCCGAGATGTCGACCGCTTCCGGCGCGTGCGTTTGCATCTTGTACGCCAGTTCGTAGCTGGCAATGCGCGCGGCCAAGTCGTGGTTGTCTGCGTGGGCCTGGAGATGCCGCTGGTTGATGTGTTGGATCGCGTCGAGGATCTCGCGCTGAGCCGCCCTGCCCGTCTCGGCTGGCGGTTGCAGGTCGAGAATGGGCGAGCCCTGGCTGCGGAGCACGGTACCTTGATAGGTCGCCGGCATGTAACCGCTGGACCAGTTCTTGGCACCGCTGATCGGACCGCCGGTCGGGTCGAGCATGACGACAAAGCCTGGCAGATTCTCGTTGACCGAACCCAGCCCATAGTTCAGCCACGATCCGAGCGCCGGCGAACCGCTCAAGATCTTGCCCGAGTTCATCATCAGCATCGCCGAGCCGTGGATCGGCGAGTCGGCGGTCATCGAGTGCAGGAAGGCAATGTCGTCGACGCACTGGGCTAGATTCGGAAACAGATCGCTGACCCATTTGCCGCACTGGCCATACTGTTTGAATTTCCAGCGCGGTTCGACGATCCTGCCCTCGTTGCGGTGACCGCCGCGGCCAAACGTTTTCACCTGCACGGTCTTGCCGTCGGTGCCGACCATGTTCGGTTTGTAGTCGAAGGTATCGATGTGGCTCGGGCCGCCATACATGAACAGGAAGATGACGCTCTTGGCTTTCGGGGCAAAGTGCGGTTGCTTGACCGACGAAGGGCTAGGGCTGCTACCAGCGCTGGCCGCGTGGGCTGAGGTGCCAAAGAAGCCGTCGCGCTCCAGTAGGCTGGCCAAAGCGACTGCGCCGAATCCAGCACCGGACTGCCAGAGAAATTCGCGACGCGTGCGGCCGCAGAACGATCCTCGAGAGGGTGACGACATATCTCAGTTGCCTTGAGGTAAGCGTTAGTCGATGTGCAGGAATTGATTGATGTTGAGGGCCGCCAGGCAGATCGCACGTCGGGCTTGTTCCTCGGTAAAGTCGTGCTTGGCCATCAGCCGCCGCGCTAGGTCGACCAGTTCGTCGACGTCGGCCGAGTCGCCCGCCTGGCTCAGCACCAGCTCGAGCGCTCGCGCGGCGATGTCGCGCAGTTCCGAGCCTGCTTCGCGGCGCGCGCGGGCCTCCAGAGCTGCGGCTTGCTCTTGCATCCACTGGCTGTTGAGCATCGTCAGTGCCTGACCCGGTTGGGTCGTGAGGAAACGAGCTTCGCAACTGATGTCGGTCTCGGGGAAGTCGAAGGCCGCCAGCATGGGCACCGGCAGCGAACGTTTGACATGGATGTAGATGCTGCGTCGAGCTTGCTCAGCAGGGCTCGACTTGCCCCAGCCACTACCGGGCCGCGACTGGCTGGCCAAGACTTCCTGGGAAAGCGTGGGATAGATGCTCGGACCGAACTGCTCCTCGTTCAGTTGGCCACTGACGGCCAGCACCGAATCGCGCAGTTGTTCTGCGCTCAGCCGCCGGACCGACTGCCGCCAGAACAGTTGATTGTCGGGATCGATTCTCTGCCCGTCGGGCTGCGTGGCGCTCGACTGCCGGTATGCGTTTGAAAGGAGGATCTGGCGATGCAGCGACTTGAGGCTCCAGTCGTGAGCCATCAGCTCGGTCGCCAGGTAGTCGAGCAATTCCGG
>JBQCJB010000818.1:0-2074 GCA_051953155.1 Aureliella sp.
TCGACCGCCCGATAAACTTCGTCGGGATGGCAGAACTGAAATCGGACCTCGGTTTTCGGAAATCGCTGCTTGAGCTCCTTCTGCAAGTCGGGCAGGTAGCTCAGACCGATCGAATAGATAGCCGCTACCGTCGCCCGACCAGAAATCTCTTGCCCCAGCGAACGGACTTCTTCGGTCAGGTTGTCGAACTGCCGCACCAGTTTGCAGCAACCGCTATAAAAAACCTCCCCTTCAGCCGTCAGCACGAACGGCCGCTTGGTCCGGTCGAGCAGCTGGACCTGCAAAAAATCCTCTAGCTGCTGCACCGCCTGGCTGGCGCCGCTTTGCGTCATCCCGTTGTCCTCGGCAGCCTTGGAAAAGCTGTGCCGAGCGACGACGTCGCAGAAGACTTTCAAATTGCGAATGTGCATGGCCACGCTAAAGGACACCCATCCCGGCTGCGACTATCAAAAACGCTAATCCTGGAAGCTAGCCTATCAAAAAGCTAGATGCAAGTGTAACGTGGGCTCGAGGGGCGTCAATGCTCTTTTAGCACGCAAAAGCATCGGTTCGCAGGCTTTGGAGGGGGGCGGCGCGGCTAAGGTGCTCCTGGCAGCCATTTTGGCCGGGCTAGCGGAGCCAAAACGCGACAGCGGCTATAATCGGTGGCGTCGCACTTTTCCCAGGTCCCGCCCGGTAGTCCCTCTTTTACGAGCCCACGCATATGAATCCGACCCGACCTTCCGTCGACCGCCGCCGGTTTCTGACTGTCTCAACCGCTGCCGCCGCGGCCACGCTGGCGGCGCCGCGCATCCTAACGGCCAGTAAAACCTCCTCCGAGCTGATTATCGGCGAGGGCGACTACCGCTACCGCGTGCATCACAACTGGCCGCAGCTGCCTGAAAAGTACTCCTGGCAAACCACGCACAATGTCGCCATCGACAAGGCAGGCCAGCTGTACGTGATTCACGAAGGGCGAGCCAACCAGCCGGACCATCCTTCGATCTTCGTCTTCGACGCCGAAGGCAAATTCGTCCGCGCGTTCGGATCGCAATTTCAAGGTGGCGGGCACGGGATCGAGGTGCGCCAGGAAGGGAACGAAGAATTTTTGTACATCTGCGCTTACCAGAACGTGAAATCGTTCGCCAAGCTCTCGCTGAAGGGCGAAACCGTCTGGCAGCAGTACGCGCCGATGGAGAGCGGCAAATATGCCGAGGGCGAAGCCGAACTGGCTCGCGAGCACAAGGTCGACATGAAGAAAGCCTGGGGCAAGGACAAATTCTTGCCGACCAACATTGCTTTCCTCGACGACGGCGGATTCCTACTGGCCGACGGCTACGGAGCGAACTTGATTCATCGCTACGGCGCCGACGGCAAGTGGCAGAGCTGCTTTGGCGGCGTGGGCGAAGGGAAGGGGACTTTCAATACGGCTCACGGCCTGTGGATCGACCGTCGCGGCGAGCGCCCGATCATCGTCGTGACCGACCGCGCGCACCACACGCTGCAGCGCTTTGAACTCGACGGCACCTACATCGATACGCTGCCTGGTTTCGGCCTGCCGGCCAATATCGACACGCTCGGCGACCTGATGCTCGTGCCGGAACTGCAAGCTCGCGTTTCGCTGTTGGACAAGGACAACAAGGTCGTCGCGCGGCTGGGCAGCGATGCCGAGCGTCTGCAAGAGATTAAGAATCTGCGCGGGCGACCAGAGGATTGGAAAGACGGCAAGTTCGTTCATCCACACGACGCCTGCTTCGATCCACAAGGCAACATCTATGTCGCCGAATGGGTTGCCACTGGCCGAGTGACGAAGCTGGAAAGAGTCGCTTAACCTCGGGCCTCTGATGCAGCCAAATGACCTGGACGCCAGCATCGTCGACTGGGTGATCGATCACCCAGCGTCGGTCGCGATCTTCGAACAGTTGGGCATCGACTACTGCTGCGGCGGCAGATCGTTGGCCACCGCTTGCCTGGCGCGCGGTCACGACCCTGAAACGGTCGCCGCGCGCATCTTGAGGGCTGCGCCGTCGGCGGACCCGGCCGATCGCGCGGGCCGATTACCCGGCGACTAAGACGACTGTCCAGTGACTCGCCC
>JBQCJB010000819.1:0-9392 GCA_051953155.1 Aureliella sp.
GGAAGCGTTCTTCGCCGTTCTGCGCGCCGACGGTGCCGGCAACGTAGTTGGCAATGCGAACCTGCAGCTCCTGAATCTTTTGCTCGTAGCCCTCGAAGCGTGCTTTCAGCCGGTCGAGTTCCACGGACAACTGGTCGGGCAGCGCGATCAATTCGTCGTCGCGCAGCAGCGTGAGGTCGAATTGCGGCAGCGGCAGCAGCCGGCAAACCGTGCCCTTTTCGCGTTCGGCGATGTCGCGGAGCCGCGCCAACTGTAGGCGCCGTTCGGGAATGGAGGCTCGCAGCCGTTGGATGTCTTCCGCCACCATCGGGATGTCATAGGCCACGATCTGATCGTGCAACTGATCCATCGGAGCCACGTCTTGTCCCAACGTCGTCAGTTCGGCGGTGAGCGGTTCGCTCGGCTGAATCGTTCGTGACAGCACATCGGTCTGCGGATCGCGCTCGACGGCGGTGAGATTCAAAATTCGCGTATTCGTCTGACCGATTTGATCACGGAGGTTCGACAACTCGACGCGACGCGTCTTGAGAGCTGGCGAAATCAGTTTGAAGCTGTCCAAAAGCGAGTCGCGAATCTCGACGCACAGGTACGGCGGCAAGCCCATCAGACGCTTGAACGTGTCCAACTGCTGTTCGTACTGGGACTGCTGAGTGATCAATTGGTTTTGCGCGGTGAACACAGCCTGACGTGCCTGGGCCACCTGCAATTGCTGCGTCGGGATGACGTCTTGCGTCAAAGGAATCGTCATCAACAGTTCGCGGTAAGTATCCTCGAGCCGGAAGAGGTTTTCGCGCAAGCGAGCCACGTTCTCTTCCAGGTTTTCGATCTGCGTTTGTTGCTGGAGCAGACCCAAATATCCACCCGCACCAGGCGTTCCGGTGTCGGTGAAACCGCCCTGCTGGTTCGTCGAACCAACGCGACCGAAGCCACCACCGAGAGCTGTAAAACCTTCCAGACCGGCACCACCGAACAGACCACCGCGACGCTGCGGCCCCTGTTCTGCCTGCCGCCCGGTGGCGATCTGCATATAGAACCCGCGGCGGTAACGTTCCATCGCCCGCACGTTAGCCAGCAGTGTCCGCTCGGCCAATGTCAGACGTTCCAGGATCACGTCGCGACCGGCTTGCCGCAGCAGGGGCTGCACCAGCGAGAAGTCCAGCAGCGTCGAGGCCGATTGGTTGTTCGGGCCACTGACCTGCCAGGTGATCGAGTTGGCCAGACCGACGACCAGGTCCGCACCCGTCGCGAACCGTCGCTGCATCGCCAGCGGACGCCGACCGTTGCTATTCAAAGCCCCGGTGATGGTCGAACTGCTGTTCGAGCCGCCGTTGCGTCGCGGGCCGTCGGTTACGCCCACCACCGAGTAACCGCCGAAGAACTGCGAATCGAGCAGGAAGCGTTCCGAGCTGACGTCCAAGGCCGACAGGTACAGCGTTTCCAGGTTTTGCTGGAATGCCGGCGAATGCAGCAGCGCCGTGCGAACCGCATCGTCCAAGCTCAGCACCAGCACGCCGCGCTCGTCCAGCGGCAAGTAGTTCCACCACTGCGGGTTTTCCGCCGTGTTGGTTCGCCCGTTGGCTTCCCACAAAGGATAGCCACGCTTGTTGTCGACCATCCGCATGTACTCGTTGGCGACCGGATCGTCCTCGGGCATCGGCGGACGATCGGGGTTGAATGGGTCGAAGAAGCGCGAACGAGGATCGACTTCGATGCGGTACGGCGCCGTCGGTTCGCCGCTGTGGGCAATCTTTTGGTCGATCAGGTAATAGACTTCGTTGTTGGTCTTCGTCCGGTAAGCTTGACGCGTGCAACCGCTGCCCGCGACAACCAGCGTCGAAAGCCCGACCCCGAACAACGCAAGCGCATTACGAAACCGCTGCCGGAACTGGCGACGGGCGTGTAAGCGGTGGCGAGAGTGGGCGTCTTGGATTGGCTGTGGTCGAAGCATGTTGGGTCCAGATGGGGTGCGTCGAAGCCCAGGCAACCGCGGCCGGCGGTTTGGGCCACGCGCGGTTGCCGGTTATGCCTTTTTCAACGTGCAAACGAGACTCTGCGCGTTCCTCCTTGATTTCGGAATCTGCCGATTAGTCCTCCATCATTACAAGCACTTGTGGAACAGCCTTCCGGACCCCGACACTCGCCGCATTGCCCGCAAACACCGCAGGCCACCCAGGCTCCGCCCGGCTAGAACAGCCACGCCCGTCAAACTTTGCCCGCCGCCCTCCTGCGGCCTGGCCTGCAAAATCGCAACCTGGATGGTCATCGCCTGGCCGAAAGAGGGGATCCGAGAGGGCAATGGCGGGCTGGCGGCCGGCAGGTTTGGTAAACTAGAGAGGACAAACGTGCCTTTCTGAGCAACAGTAAGTATGATGGCTTAGCGTGTCTCTCGTCTAAAATCGCGGGTGGACCGAGCCTGGGAATCGCACGGCCGCCGCCCGGCGGGTTAGCTCGGTCAGCTTGAAATTAATCGAAGCGTTGGGAAGCAAACCGCCATGTCATTGGGTGGAATACTCATCCTCGTCGTAATGGTCATCTCCCTGTTCGTATTCATCTATCTTGTGGTGAAGACGGCGCGGGGGTGGGGCATCCTGCATACGCTCATGTTGTGCCTGCTGTTTATCGAGTGCTGGACGTTTCTGTTCTTTGCTGCCAACGTGCTCGATCGACGCCTGACATCGCTCCGCGAGTTCACCCAGACGCGCAACAGCTTGGAAAAGCTGCAAAAAGACAACCACCGCGCGATTTGGGGGGGAGACAATATTGCGGAGCAGCAGGAGGCGTTGGTGCCGCTGGCGGGCGAGGTCCGGCGTCTGACGGCCGATCGCGGCCGCGTCTGGCGCGGGGCAAGCAAGATGAACATCGAAGGGGAACAAATTCGTTTGGAACTGGCTGCGGCCACTCCCGAAGTGCCAGCCGTCGAGGATCTGGCTGCTGCGGAGCCGGCTCCGGCAGCGGCCCCGGCCCCCGGCGAGGTGCCTCAAATTCCTCTGGACATGGTCGTCTATGGCTTCAGCCAGTCGGTCGACGCAGAGAACCGGCCGTTTCCCCAGTTTTATCTCGGCGAGTTCAAAGTCGTCGAGAGCGAGGCGGGACAAGTCCTCCTGCGTCCGACCACACCGCTGGAACCCAACCAGATCAAGGCCGTCAACGAAGAGAGCACCTGGAGCCTGTACGAGATGCTGCCCCAGGACAGCCACGAAACGTTTGCGGTCGAGAATTCGGAACCGTCGCCCGAAGCGGTCTTTGGCCAAATGGACGAAGCGAAAATCACGGAGTTGCTGTCGGGAATACCGGAGACCGACGGTCGCCGTGAGAAAGTCCTGAACGAATACCTCCGCGATGGCCAGCCGGCTCAGGAAAGTGATCCACCGCGTTCGGTCTGGTACCAGGTAGAGGTCGTCAAGCCCTTCGATCTGGACGTCGACAGCGACGAACAGGCCAACGCCACGATCGGGGGATACTTCGACGCCAGCGGCCGAACGGTCGACGTGCGCATCAAACGAGGCGAGGAAAAGAAAGTCACGCTAGCCGAAGGGACGCAGTTCCTGCTTCCGCAAGGCCGGGCCGAAGATTCGATCAACCGAGGCGAAGTGAAACTGATCCAGCGCGTGTTCGTGCGCCCGCTCAACTCGTACGAAACTGGGTTCGAGCACTTGCGCATTCGGCGCGATGAAGTGGCCCGCGCGATCGATGTCACCAAGCGCGACACGGCGGTCCTCCAAGAGGCCGACCAGTTGGGCGTGGCTATGACCAGTGCCCGGCAAGTCGAAGCCCAGAAACTGACCGCCGATCGCGACCAGTACCGGCACGAGCTGAGCATTCTCGACAACGAGATCAAGTCGATTACCGACAAGCTCGAGCAGACGCGCAGTCACATGATCGAGCTCTACAAATCTCTGCACGCTACTCACGACAGCATGGTCAAGAGCCAGTAGTTCGCGAGCTCGCCTTCGGCCGCCTCTCTCGATCGATCACTCGATCGTTCTCTCGATCGGCATCGCGCTGCATCGTCTGCACGCGCAGCGGCGTTCAAACGACGTTGTAGCCGAGAGCGACCAGTTTTTCAGCCAGGGCCTGCTTGGCCGGCAATTCGCCGTGCACAAGCCGAATCGCCTTGGGACGCTCTTGCATGCCTTGCACGAACCGCAACAGATCGGCCTGGTCCGCGTGTGCCGAGTAGCCTGAGAGGGCGTGCACACTCGCTTTGATGTCGAAGCGAACTCCGTCCAGCCTGACCCATTCGGCATGATCCTGAATGTAACGGCCCGGCGTTCCCATGGCTTGAAAGCCGACAAACACCACGTCAGCGGCCGGATCCTGAATGAACGCTTTGAGGTAATCGACGATCCTACCGCCCGTGCACATTCCGGAGCCGGCAATAACGATGGCCGGCTTTTTGGATTTCTGCAGGTAGTGCACCGTAGCCAGGTGATCGCGGTGCCCGTCGACATTGACCAGGTTATCGAAGACCAAGGGCTGGTCGTCATAGGTCAGCACGTGCTTGGCTTCGTCGCTCCAGTACTCGCGCATCGAATCGTAAATCTGCGTCAAGCGAATCGATAGGGGCGAATCGACGACGACGTCGACCGCCTTTAGCAATTGGCAACCGCAGCGCGTTTGAACGCGATGAAAGATCTCATTTAACTCATACAGCAACTCTTGCGTGCGCCCGAGGCTGAATGCCGGAATCAGCGTCACCCCGCTATTGCTCATTGTCCGGCACAAAATGTCCTCCAGCTTGCGGCAGCGATCCTCTCGGCCCTCATGCAGCCGATCGCCGTAGGTGCTTTCGAGCACCAAAAAATCGGCGCGCTCCGGACTCTGCGGCTCGATCATCAGTGGCGAATGCGTCGATCCCAGATCGCCGCTGAAGACGAAGCGCTCGCCACCATGCTCGACTTCTACATAGGCTGAACCGAGCACGTGGCCGGCTGGGCGGAAGCGCAATTGAATTCCGCCGTCCAGCTTGTGCCATTTGTTGTAGGCCATCGGCCGCAGGTGGTGCTTCAGATCCTGCAAAAAGCGGGCGATCAATCGCTTATTGCGCGTCACGTTCAAACGCAGCGCATCTTCGAGCATCAGCGGCAGCAGTTTGGCTGTCGGCGGCGTGCAATAGATCGGCCCTTTGAATCCGGCCGCTAACAGATAAGGTACCCGACCGATATGGTCCAGATGCACATGCGTCAGCACCAGCGCCTGAATTCCTTCGATCGAGAACTCGATCTCGGCTTCGTCGCGATTGCGGGCGTCCTCGCCTTGAAACAGTCCGCAGTCGATCAATAGCGACCGTGAATCGTTGATCAGCAACTGATGGCAGGAACCGGTAACTCCCTGATGCGCACCGTGATGAATAACCTGCATTATGGTGCAATTTCTTCTGATGGAGCCGGCAGATCCAAGAACGCGTCACGAGGCTGTACCTTGGCAGGTGTGACAAGCTTCAACTCGACGAACTGCTCGACCAGCTTCTCCCAGCGCTCGAGCGTCATGCCGCCCAGTTGGGAAGAGCCGCCCTCGGCCACCTCGCACAAAGGTTTCAACTGCTCGGCCCCGTAGGCCAGGGCTTCCGCGGTCATGCGTTCGGGATTCATTTTAAGGATCGCGGCATTGGTCTCTTCCGGCGACTGCAGATACTTTTTCCAGCCCTCGCGACAGGCTTGCACCATCCGCTGGCTCAAGTCGCGATGCTGTTCCACATATTTCGTAGTCGCGAGCAGACAGGAGGCATACGGGTTGAAGCCGATTTCCGACAGCATCAATGTTTTGACTTTGACGCCCTTTTGTTCGGCCAGTTGCGGTTCGCTGAAGTTATACGCCTGGATGGCCGTACGGTCGTCGGCAACGAAGCGTGCGACCGATCCGGAGTACGGCACGACCTGGACGCCATCGAGCATCCCGCGGCTTTCCATGTAGCTCAAGAAGGCTTGCCCGCGATTGGCCTGCAGCGTCAAGCCTTTGAGCTCCGAAAGCGAGTTGATGCCCGAGTCGGCTCGCACCATGATGCATCGCGGCGTTTGCTGGATCGGAGCCAGCAGCGCGACCACATCGACACCCTGCTGGCGAAACAGCAGCACGTCGTCGGCGTTACCGATGGCAAATTGGACGCGGCCGGTGATCAATTCCTGGGCCACCGGCGCGTTCTCTCCGCCAGGCCGTATCTCGACGTCGAGGTTGTACTTGGCAAAGATGCCATGCACCTTGGCGGCGAAAAAGCCGCCGTGTTCGGCCTCGGGATACCAGTTGAGCATCAGCGTTACCCGGTCGGGCGCACCGGCTGCCGCCGCGTCCGCCCCGCCGTCGCGAGAGCTCGACTCGCCGCCGGAGCGCCGCGCGGGTTCGCATCCCCAAGCCGTCAGCAGCAGCGGCAAGAGCAACGGCAGGAGAAGTCGAAAGCGGACTCTCAACGGCGCGGATCGGCCTGCCGAGCCGACAGTCGAGGTAAACTTGCCGCGAGTAGACGACACGAGCGGCCGCTGCCGATTTCGTTCGACGCGTTGCATCTGCTTAACCACCACTTTCGAAACCCACGTCCGATGTCCAGCGTCGCAGCACAGTCGCTCCGACGAGATTGACTAGACCGAGCACCAGGATGCCCAAGAGCGTACTGGTGGCGACAGCCGCCATCAGCGCGTCGGTGCGTGCCTGGTTTTGCCAACTGGTCATAATCGTACCCAGTCCAGCGGTCTGGATGCCGCTGACACCGACAAAAAATTCACCAACGATCGCCCCGATTACCGCCAGGCCGGCGCTGACGCGTGCGCCGAGCAGCAAATGGCTGACGGCAAACGGAATGTGCAGTTTGACCAAGGTCTGCCAGGCCGATGCATGGTTCAGCCGAAACAGATCGCGCAGATTCTGGTCGACGGAAATCAGTCCAGCCGTGACGTTGGAGACGACTGGAAAGAGACTGATGATCATCGAAACCAAGACGACCGTCTGCCAACGGTAGCCCGACCAGGTGATCAGCAGCGGGGCGATGGCCACGATCGGAACGGTTTGCAGGAAGACGACGTACGGATAAAGCGCTCTCCGTAACCACTTCGACAGGCTGAAGAGGATGGCGATCAGCGCCCCGAGCACGAGGCTGGCGGCCAGCCCTGACAGCGAGGCGAAAGCGGTGTTGATAAAAGCTCGACAGAGCGTCGCCCTCTCGGCTACGGCCACTTCGGCCACCCGCATCGGCGAGGGAAGAATGATCGGGTGGATTTCCAGGACCACGACCGCCAGTTGCCAGCCGACTAAAAAAAGCAACAGCGCGATTGCCACCGGCAGCGCGGTTGTCGTTAGCAGGCGAACGATCGAGAGCATGGGCGCGTGCGTTTACCCCGCATATTATTCGGAAGCTACTTCAGCGGCAAATTGACGGCTTTGCCCGTCTTGGCGCTCTTGTAGATGGCCAGGATCAGTTCGACGCTGCGCCGCCCTTCGCGGCCATCGAGGTTCGGGTTCTTGCCCTCCTTGATGGCCTTCAAGAACTCGCGGAACAACTCGGCATGGGCCTGATGTCCGATCGCGGCCGGGTCGGCCGCACCGCCCCCCGTCTTGGTCCGGTTCTGCATTTCGTCGAGCAATTGCTGGTCGCGACGGTTCATCTTGGCGAATTGCCATTTGATGATGCTCTCCTCCTCGAGCACGGCCATGCCTTCAGAACCGGACAGTTCGATCTTCTTCAGCGAACCGGGAAAAGCCGCGGTGGTCGCTTCGATAACTCCCAGGGCTCCACTGGCGAAGCGGAGCGTGGCCGTCGCCACATCCTCAACTTCGATGCGTTCGTGCGCGAGCGTCGCGGTGTGCGCCGTGACTTGCACGACTGGCCCCATTAACCATAGCAACAGGTCGACGCTGTGGATCGCTTGATTCATCAGCGCGCCGCCGCCGTCGAGTTTCCAGGTCCCGCGCCATGCGCCGCTGTCGTAGTAGGCTTGCGTGCGGTACCACTTCACGTACGCATCCCCCAAGGTCAATTGTCCGAAGCGTCCGTCGTCGACCGCGCGCTTGAGCAACTGGCTGGATTTATGGAAACGCGAGGGAAAGATCGTGCCCAGTTTGACGCCTGCTTTGTCGCAAGCGGCGATCATCGCGTCGCAGCGTTTGAGAGTAACGTCCAGCGGCTTTTCGACGATGACATGTTTGCCAGCCTTGGCGGCTGCGATCGCCGGTTCCATGTGCGCGCCGCTGGGGGTGCAAATCGTCACCACGTCGATATCGGGGCGCGCGAGCATCGCGTCGAGGTCGGTGGTTGGCTCGCCACCGAATTCAGCCGACAGGGCTTCGGCTTTGTCGAGCGTGCGGTTGTAGCACCCGACCAACTTGGCGCCCTTGATGTCGCGGATTGCCCGGGCATGGAACTTGGCGATCATGCCGCAACCGATAATGCCAAAACCAACCGCCATAAAATCTGCTTCCGCTCGTGGTGTCTGGGCTACTGGATGTTGATCGTCTCGCCGCCGTTGCGGGTCACGAGCCCTTGGCGCGTGGTCGCGTCGACGCTGTTGGAAAGAAAGTGCACGCTGCCATCGCCCATCGCGCAGTTGATGCCGCCGGTATGGTGCGTGTTGCCCGGCGAAACAAACGACGGCATGTCGCTGTCCTGAGGGCTCATCCACGGAACGCTCTCTTCGGCCGCGGTTTCAATGACGAAAACCGTATTGGAGAGACCGTCGGTCACGTCGCGCAGCTTCACCGATTGGCTGCCGGGAAACGCGCTGGCCGGATCGACGACGGCCTGATACACGGTGTTGGGCGCCGCGTTCGGGCCGGACGAGGGGCAAACATATTCCGGAATCACGGTCGCGGCGGCCTGCTGGTTGACCGGGTCATCCCAGGGCTTGGAGAGATCGATCGAATTGTAAAGCGCAGTGTGCCCTAGCTGGGGCAAGATCAGCGTCCGCCAGCTGTGCAAACGCCGGCCGCTCTCGTCGGTGGTATAAGCAGGTGGGAGCGCCCGATAGTAGTCTTCGTAATTGAGAAGTGCTATAGAGATGTTTTTGAGGTTGTTCGAGCACTCGACGCGTCGGGCAGCTTCGCGGGCCGCCTGTACGGCCGGCAGCAGTAGGCCGACGAGGATGCCTGCGCACACCAGCAAAACGGGAACGGCCGCGACCGCCAGCACGATGGCGATGATCAAGCCGGTGTTCTGCTTCTGGACCGGAGGCTCTGGAGAGGAGAACTGTTCGTATCCGTTGCTCATCGGAGAGGCTCCAGGGACGCTAAATAAAACCGAAACACTCCCAGCGGAATTCCGCCGGGAGTGCAAGCGTATATGCTAGTGTCCACCAAGAGCGCTGGGAAGCTGCCAGCGATCGTTCTCAGAGCGTTCGATTTATCGCGCGCCGGTCATCGCCGGAGATGCCGCCGCCGGCGAGCTCAACCAGCTCGGCTGTGGACTGCTG
>JBQCJB010000820.1:0-9902 GCA_051953155.1 Aureliella sp.
AATCGGTCGTATTACGAGGAGGTGCTGGTCGTTCGCGTACATCCACAAATGCTCATTCCGCAGCGTTTGCCGCAGGTGAAGGCGCTCAAACCCAAGACGCTCGAGAAACTCTGGAAGCAGCGCTTCCGTGAAATTAACGCCTTCGAACGCTCGCTGGTCAGCAACGGTACCGTGGTGATCAAGTTCTTCCTGCACCTCTCGCGCGACGAGCAGAAGCAGCGGTTCCTCGAAAGGATCAAAGAGCCCGAGAAGAATTGGAAATTCAATCCGGGCGACATCGAGGAGCGCAAGCTGTGGCCCGACTACATGACCGCTTTCGAGGAAACGCTGGCCGCGACCAGCACGCAGTGGGCCCCTTGGTACGTGATACCCGCGGACAATAAATGGTATGCCCGGGCGGCCATCGCCGACATCATCGCGCCTCGCCTGGAAAACTTGAATCTCAAGTTCCCCAAGATCAGCGACGAACAACTCCAGCTCTACGAAAAGCTGGGCAAGGAACTCGAGGCCCAGTAGGTGACTGCGCGGGGCTCGCTCGCTCAGGCTGCGACCGGCTTGCGGGCCAGGACCAGATACTGCGCGCCGCCGGGCACTCGGCTCAGTGCGGGCTCGAATCGGCGCAGCCAAGCCAGCGGCTTGGGGAAGAAGAACAGATAGCGCGTCAGCACGATCTCAAAGTCCGCCTGCCGCAGCATGCGTCGGGCATTCCAGGGCATCAGCACGATCGCATCGCGGTCGAACGGGATGCGGCTCATCACGTATCGCGTCCCCGGGTTGAGCGGGTTGTTTTCAAACATGGCGAAGAACCCGCCAGGCCGCAGGTGCTGCCACACCAGCCGCGCGGCCTGCGAGCGCTCGGCCAGAGGAATGTGATGGAAAACGCCGTTGCAAAACGCCAGATCGAACTGGCCGCTGGCTGGCAGTCGATCGCACGTCGCCAGCTCGAATCCCGAATCAGGATAGCGCTGCGCGGCCATGGCGATCGAATCGCCCGAGACATCGATGCCCGCGACGCGCTGAGCTGACAAGTGCTCGCGCAGCAGCGGCAACGAATTGCCGACCCCGCAGCCGAAGTCGAGCACCGAAGTCGTCGGCCACCGCAGGCTCTGAAACAACTTGGCCAAGTATTCGATCCGCCCCTGCGCGAAGAAACTCGAATCTTCGCCGGAAACGCCGATCCCCAGGTTCAACGCCTGCTCATACGAACGCGAGTAATCGTCGAAGGCAGCCCGCGCGTCAGTGGAATCGCCCACCCTGTATTCCTTCACTGGTGCAGGTGAATGATCTCGGATTTGGGGAAACGGACTTTAGGCGAGGTCGCGTATTTATCGGTCTCGCTACGATAGCCGAGCGCACAGGCGACGACCGTCGTGTACGGCGTGCCTTCCAGGTGGAACAGCCGGTCATAGGCGGTCATGTCGATGCCCTCCATGGGGCATGAATCGACTCCTACGATCGAAGCGGCCATCATCAACTGTCCCAAAGCGAGATACACCTGCCGCGCGTTCCACTCCAGATGCTGGCCTTCGGCTTGGATGACTGATTTCAAAATCACCCTCGAATAACCGGTCAGACTTTCGCGCGGAACGTTGCGCGTGACGGCGACCGATTCGATAAAACGCTCGACGTACTCTTCGTCCAGACTCTTGCGGGCCGCCAGGATTACCATGTGCGAGCAATCGCGCGGCTGCGTCTGGTTCCATGAGATCGCCGGCAACTGTGCCTTCAGCGCCGGATCGGTCACGACCAAGAACCGCCAGGGCTGCAGTCCAAAGCTGCTCGGGGCGAGCATCAGGCTCTGTTCGATGGCATTCCAGGTCTCGTCCGTAATCTGAAGATTCGGGTCAAATTGTTTGACCGCGTAACGCCACGCGAGTCGCTCAATCAAGTTGGAAGGAGTAAGATCAGGCATCGGAATTCTGCCGCTGGCCATGGAGCTCATCTCGCGAGACAGGCTGATCGCGCACGGTCTTGCCGCAAGGTGAGCGGAACGGACGGTTACCGAAACCTAAGCGGATCAGTGAACCACGAATAACTGCTATTGTATCGATGAACCAACCACCTCCACAGACCCAGGACGAAGGACACGAGCAGCTGGAAGTACGCGTGCGACCCGAACTGCGGGCCGAGTCCGCCTGGATCGCGCCGACAGCGACCGTCGTCGGCGAAGTGACTTTGGGCGAGCAGTCCAGCGTTTGGTTTGGCGCGGTCATCCGCGGTGACTGTGCCAGCGTTTCGATCGGAGCCCGGACCAACGTTCAGGACCTGGCCTGCCTTCACGCCGATCCAGGGCTTCCCTGCCAGATCGGCAATGACGTGACCATCGGTCATGCGGCGATCGTCCACGGCGCGGCGGTCGAAGACGAGGTGCTGATCGGTATCCGAGCCACCATCCTCAACGGCGCGCGCATCGGCCGCGGCTCGCTGATCGGCGCTGCGGCCCTGGTGACCGAAGGAACGGTCATCCCGCCCGGTTCGCTGGTCTTGGGAGTGCCTGGCAAGGTCGTCCGGCAGTTGACCGATGCCGATCGCGAGCGCATCGCCCGCGGCGCCGCGCACTACGTCGCCGCCGCAGCTGCCTACCGACGCGCAGCCGAAGCCACCGAAGCCAACGGCCCCAACGAAGCTTGATCAATGCCCGACTCCGACAACTCCTCTCGTCAACACGCTGCTGGTGCGCCCGGTGGCTCGAAGCCAGCTCAGTCACATCTGCCGGCCCAGCCCGACCAGCCGGCTCAGCCAGGCGCGCAAGGCCTGCCTGCCCAGTCGGATCGCTCAGACCGCCCGACGGGCACTGGCCGCCGGCAGCGGGTGGCTCGCGGAGCGCGGGCCGGTCGCAAGAAGCACCCGCGTCGCGGGCCGCGCTCGGGCCGCGCGGCTCATACGGATTCCGTTCCGCAGCCGGTCCAGCCGTTGCAGCCGGGCGAGGTCGAAGTCGAGTTCGGCGTACCGCTGGCCGGAGTCATCCAGCCGCCGGAACTTTGGGCGCGGACTGCCCTGAAACATTTGCCCGAGAGCGGGCCGCTCGACCTGGACGCGCTGTTCGGCCGAACCGCGCCGCGGGTGCTGGACATCGGCTGCGGCAACGGCCGCTTTCTGCTCGCCTCCGCCGTCCGCCGGCCAGAGGTCGACCATATCGGTATCGATCTCTTGCCGATGGTCATTCGCTACGCGACGCGGCGAGCCAACCAGCGCGGATTGTCGAACTGTCGCTGGGCGGCCTGCGATGGGCAGCGCTTCTTGGGGCAACTTTGCCCGCCGGGAGCGCTAAGTGAAATCCATGTCTACCATCCGCAGCCCTTCGATCGCCGCAGCCAATCTTCGCCTCCCAAAGCCGCCCTGAACAACCCTGCGCACAATAGACCAGCCGCTGGTCCGACTGCGGGCGATGCGCGGCTGTTCAATCATGAATTCTTGAAGCTCGTGCACCGCTCGCTGGCCGCAGGTGGACGCCTGTTTGTGCAGACCGACAATCTGGCTTACTGGACATATCTGGAAACGGTGCTGGGCGCCCTCTTCGACTGGCATGTTCAAGAAGGGGCGTGGCCGGAAGATCCCGCAGGCCGCACGCGCCGCGAGATCGTCGCCATGAACAAAGGGCTGAAAATCTTCCGCGGCTGGGGCACGCGGCGAGATGACTTGGATGCCGAGTCGTTCGCGGCAATCACCGCCGGGCTGCCACAGCCCAATTTCGATGCCACGCACCAGCGGAACCCGCGCCGCTGGCGCCGGCCACGGCGCGGTCCAGCTCGCGGTTGATCGTTGTCAAAATCGAGCGTTGCGGCTATGCTCCTGGCTCGTTTTTTCGCAAGACAAGCAGAATGAGCCAAGCGAGGAAAGTGCCATGTTGGCCAAGGAAATGAAACCGGGTGCCGTCGTCGTCAGCGACAACGCGCCGGTATTGATCGAAGGCGTTTCGGTCCAATCTCCCAGCGCGCGCGGGGCGGCGACACTCTACAAATTTCGCGGCCGCGATCTGATCACGCGGCAAAAAGTCGACTTCGTTCTCAAAGGCACCGACCATCTGCCGGAAGCCGACTTCCACAAGCGAATCGTCAAGATGATGTACAAGGACGCCGACGCGATCCACTTGCTCGATCAGGAAGATTTCAATCAATATTCGCTCAGTCTGGCAGACGCCGGCGACCAGCTGAACTACGTGACCGAAGCGCTTGATGGCATGTATGCCCTGATCTACGAAGGGGAATGCGTCGGTTTGCAACTACCTTCGTCGGTCGAATTGACGGTAACCCAGTGCGATCCGGGAACTCGCGGCAATTCGGCCACGGCCCGCACCAAGCCGGCGACGCTAGAAACCGGTTTGATCGTGCAGGTGCCTGAATTCGTCAAAGAAGGCGAACGCATCAAGGTTGACACCCGCACGGGCGACTTTTTGTCGCGCGCCTAGCGCGAGCCCGGCTCGCGATCGACCTTCAGACTTAGGGACGCTTGCGAGGCTTGACGCCTCGCTGGCGTGGCCCGCCGGCTAGCGGCGAGATGCGGATGGCCCGGCCAGCGATTTTGGCTTGGCCGAGCGATTCCATCAAATCGGCCGGCATGCCTTTCGGCAAATCGACCGTGCTGTAGCGTTCGTAGATTTCGATACGGCCGATGTACGCGCTGTCGATGCCCGCCTCGTTGGCGATTGCGCCCACGATATTGCCGGGCTTCACCTGATGGGCATGGCCTACCTCGATGCGGTAGGATTCCAGGTCCTGGTTGGAGATCGAACCGGTCGCCGACCGGCCTCCTTCGCGAGCGCCGGGGCGTCGCGGGCGCAGGTCGCGATCGCCGCGCTGTGGGCGTGGACGGCCACCTTCGCTGCGTTCGAATCGGCTTTGGCTCTCGAATCCGGCCGGCTTGAATTCATCGCGCAGCAAGAACGGCTTTTTGCCCTGAGCCATCACGGCCAAGGCCGCGGCGATCTTTTCAACTTCGACGTCATTTTCTTGACGGTACTGGCTGATGACCGACAGGAACGTTTCCAGGTCTGGGTGAGCCAATGCGCCGGTGATGCGTTCGTGGAACTTGGTGACCCGTTGTTTGTTGATCGCCCGGTTGGACGGGAATTCCATCGGTTGGATCGTTTGCCGCGTGGCGGCTTCCAGGCGGCGGAGCTTGCCTCGCTCGCGCGGCCCGACGAACAGGATGGCTTCCCCACTGCGGCCGGCGCGGCCGGTGCGACCGATGCGATGGACGTAGGCTTCGCTGTCGAACGGCAGGTCGTAATTGATGACGTGGCTAATGCGCTGCACATCCAAACCGCGGGCGGCGACATCGGTGGCGACGATGACGTTGACTTTGCCGTTGCGGAGGTTGTCGATAATGCGTTCGCGTTGTTTCTGCGGAATGTCGCCGTTGAGCGCGACGGCGCGGTGCCCGGCGTGGCTGAGGGCTTCGGCCAGCGGCTCAGTCGTGCTCTTGGTTTTGACGAACACGATCACGCCATCGATCGGTTCGGCCTCCAGAATGCGCACGAGCGCTTGTTCTTTCTGATGCGGAGCTGCGACGACGTAGCGCTGGCGAATCGTGTCGGCCGTCGCTGTGCGTTGTTCGATCGTGATTTCGGCCGGGTCGGTGAGGTGCTTTTGCGCAATGCCGCGAATGGTTTCTGGCAGCGTCGCAGAAAAGAGAGCGATCTGGCGGTTGGCTGGCGTCGACTCGAGGATCCACTCGACGTCTTCAGCGAAGCCCATGCGGAGCATCTCGTCGGCTTCGTCGAGCACCAGGGCGCGGAGTCCATCGAGCTTCAGCGAACCGCGGCGCATGTGGTCCATGACGCGGCCCGGCGTGCCGACGACGACGTGCACGCCGCGATCGAGCTGCCGGAACTGGACCATGTAATCCTGGCCGCCGTAGATGGCTGCCACGCGGATGGCCCGCACGCCGTCGGCATAGCGTTCGAAGGCTTCTGCCACCTGAATGGCCAGCTCGCGCGTCGGAGTCAGGACCAGGACCTGCGTTTGGGGGCTGGCCAGATTCATCGTCTGCAGCAGCGGCAGCGCGAAGGCCGCCGTCTTGCCGGTGCCGGTTTGTGCCTGGCCGATGATGTCGCGGCCGGCTAGCAAGTGCGGGATCGACTGGGCCTGGATGGGCGTCGGAGCAACATAACCGGACTGTTCGAGCGCTTGGACTAGTTTGTCGTTCAACCCAAGGTCACGAAACGGAGAAGGCGAAGCAGCCTCAGGAGCTGCCGGAAGCGTAGCGGACAAATGAACCTCAAATTCAATCAATGCGTGACAAGAGCTTTCCGAGCAAGGCGTCCATCAACCCCCTAGGTTACCCGATTCTCAAAAAAGCACAAACGAGAAATTCTCAGTGGAAGTCGCGACTTCGCAGCGTCAGTCCCTGCACCTGCTGGCTGAGGTCCTCCAGCGAGCCGACGACCACGTGCACCACCCCTTGCCGATTCTCCAAAACTCCGGTGACCAGCCAGGCGTTGGAGGCGCGGGCGACATTGTAATGCCGGTCCCAAACGTCCGGCCGCAGCACCAGATTCATCGGCCCGGTCTCATCCTCCAGGGTCACGAAGGTGATGCCTTTGGCCGTCCCTGGCCGCTGCCGCAGCAGCACCAGACCGGCCACGCGTACGAATTTTTGATCGCGCTGGGCCGCCAACTGGGCAGCCGGCGTCACCCGCATGCGGTCCAGTTGCGGACGCACGAAGGCCATTGGATGACCGCGCAGCGACAGCCCGGTCGTTTTGTAGTCCGCGTACACTTCCTCGATCGGCCGCATCGGCGCCAGCGTGGCTGGCAGCGGATCGTCGTCGTCGGCCCCGGCCGATTCTAGCAGCGGCAGCGGTCCGCCGCCGCGGTCTTGGGCCAGCGCCTGCCAGTAGGCGGCCCGGCGATCGCCCGAGAGCGACTCGAGCGCCGCGGCATCGGCCAGCCGAGCGACAGTCGCCTGCCCCAGGCGCGTGCGACGCGTGAAGTCGGCAACGTCACGGAACGCGCCACCGGACGCCCGCGCCGCTTCGATCGCGCGGCCGACGCTCTCGGATAAGCCGCGGATCATGTGCAGCCCGAGCCTCAGTCGCCGCTGCGGGCGTGCGCCTCCGCCACCGAGCGGTTCGAGCGTCGACTCCCAGTCGCTGAAACTCACGTCCACTCCAGCCACTTCGACGCCGTGGTTCCGCGCGTCCTGCACCAGTTGGGCCGGTGCGTAGAAGCCCATCGGCTGGCTGTTCAACAGCGCAGCACAAAACGCGGCCGGATAATGATGCTTCAGCCAGCAGGAGGCATAGACCAACAGGGCAAAACTGGCCGCGTGCGACTCGGGAAAACCGTACTCGCCGAAGCCCCGAATCTGCGTGAACACGCGCTCGGCGAAATCCTCGGGCAGCCCGTTGGCCCGCATGCCTTCGATCAGCTTCTGACGAAAGCGGTCGATGACGCCGGCGCGTCGCCAGGCAGCCATCGCCCGCCGCAATTGATCGGCCTCGCCCGGCGTGAAGCCCGCGGCCACGACGGCCAGACGCATGGCTTGCTCTTGAAAGATTGGCACGCCCATCGTTCTCGCCAGCACCTGGGCAATCGCCTCGTTGGGGTACTCCGGCTGTTGGCCAGTTTGCCGGGCCTTCAAGTAAGGATGCACCATCTGGCCTTGGATCGGTCCGGGGCGAACGATGGCCACTTCGATGACCAGGTCGTAGTAAGTCCGCGGCCGCAATCTCGGCAGCATGCTCATCTGCGCCCGGCTCTCGATCTGGAAGACGCCCATCGTATCGGCGCGGCAGATCATGTCGTAAACGTCGCTGTCCTCGCGCGGGACCGAGGCCAAGGTCAGCGGGCGGCCGTAATGCTTCTCGATCAAGTCGAAACTGCGGTGAATCGCAGTCAACATGCCCAGCGACAAGCAATCGACCTTGAGAATGCCCAGCTCGTCCAGGTCATCCTTGTCCCACTGGATCACCGTGCGGTCATCCATGGCGGCGTTTTCGATCGGGCACAGTTCGCATAACGGCCCTTGCGTGATGACCATGCCGCCAACGTGCTGCGAAAGGTGCCGTGGGAAGCCGAGGATCGATTCGACCAGATATTGGAAGCGCTGCCCCAGGGGAGAAGCTAGATCCAGCCCGACGCTGGCCGCCCGCTGCTCGATCGAGCCCTCGGCGCTCCGCGAGTCGACGCTCTTGGCCAAGCCGTCGATCTGGTCGAGCGACAATCCTAAGGCTTTACCGACATCGCGAATCGCCGAACGCGAGCGGTAGGTGATGACGGCCCCGGTCATGCCCGCGCGATGCCGGCCGTATTTTTCATAAATGTACTGGAGAACCTCTTCGCGGCGCTCATGTTCAAAGTCGATGTCGATGTCCGGGGCTTCGTTGCGTTCGCGGCTGACGAAACGTTCGAAGAGCAGGTCCAGTTCGTTCGGATCGACTGAGGTGACACCCAGGCAATAGCAGACCACGCTGTTGGCCGCCGAACCGCGGCCTTGGCAAAGAATCCCCCGCTCGCGCGCAAAACGGACCAGATCCCACACCGTCAGAAAGTAAGCTTCGTACTTCAGCTCCTCGATCAGTCCGATTTCGTGCCGCAACAGGTCGATGACTTTGGCAGGCACTCCGGCGGGATAGCGCCGCTTGGCTCCTTCCCAGGTCAACCGTTTGAGATGGTCGAGCGGACGCACGCCTGCCGGCGCGAGCTCTATCGGGTACTCGTAGCGCAGCTGATCGAGTTGGAACTGACATCGCGCGGCGACTTCCAACGTGTGGGCCAAGGCATCGGGGGCCGCCTCGTAAAGTCTGGCTAGTTCAGCGATCGAGCGCAGGTGGTACGACGAGTTCTCCAGACGCTCGCAGCGAATTTGGTCGATCGTTTGTCCGAAGCGGATAGCGATCAGGCAGTCGTGCAGCAGCGTGCGGGCGGCCTGGTGATAGTGCACGTCACCACCGGCCAGCAGCGGCACGCGCGCCCGATCCGACAAACGTCTCAGTCTCGCCAGCTTGGCTCGGTCGTCGACGCCGCGGTGCAGTTCGCACATCAGGTAGCCGCGATCGCCGAACGTTTCGCGGAACGAGCCAAGCCAGCTCAGCCAACCATCATCGTCGCTCGGGTCGAAATCCAGGCCTGGAAAATCGGCGGCGGCGAGGTCGGTGCGCAAGCGTGGAAACGCAGCCTCGCCGGGCGGCTGGATGGGATTGTCCGGCGGAACGATGCGCCCTTTGGCATCGGCCGCATCGAGGGTGGGCTGTCGCAGCAAGATTCCCGCCAGCAGGCCACCGCCGCCGGAGGCGATATCGCCCCAGGTCAAGTCGCAGGCCCCTTTTTCGCGGCGGCGACGTCCGAGGGTGATCAGTCGGCAGAGCTGTGCATAGGCGGCTCGGTCGGGAGCCCAGACGACCAGCGGTGGGCCGTCGATGGGATGGAGTTCTGCGCCGACGATCAGATCGACCGCCGCATCTTTGGCAGCCGTGTGGGCGCGGACGATGCCGGAGAGGGAGTTGCGGTCGGTGATGGCCAACGCCTGGTAGCCCAGTGCGGCCGCCTGTTCGACCAACTCGTCGGCGTGCGAGGCGCCTTCCAGAAATGAGAAGTTGGTTTTGCAGTGCAGCTCAACGTAGCGCATTGGGGTCAACATCGCGATAACCCTACTGCTCTACTATCTACTGCTCTACCGTCTACTGCTCTCAATGGGGGTGACAGGAATTGAACCTGCACACCTTGCGGTACTAGATCCTAAGTCTAGCGCGTCTGCCAGTTCCGCCACACCCCCGTTGTTTTGGAGCGCGGGACTCTTAGGTTGCGGTCGGGACGACCCAAACCTTCAAGTCGGCTTCGATTTCTTGATGCAGGTGGACCTTGACGGTGTAGAGGCCGAGTTCCTTCAGCGGGCCGGTCAGGCGGACCTGATCGGAGGTGACGTGGATATCGTTGGCCTTGAGGGCGGCGACGATTTCC
>JBQCJB010000821.1:0-3787 GCA_051953155.1 Aureliella sp.
CCCCCCCCCCCCCGCGCTACCCCCCCACCCCCCCCACACAACCCCCCCCCCCCCCCCCCCGCGGGGGGGGGGGGGGGGGGGGGGGGGGGGGCCCCCCCCGAACCCGCGCTTCAGTCCAAATTTCGAAATGGAGCTTCCGCGCCGCGACGGGCCGCAGCATGGTGACAGCCGAGACGGCTGTCCTACTGAGCGGGCACAAGTCGTGAGATCAAGTTCAGCGTGGAGACAGCCGGGACGGCTGTCCTACTTTGCGCCAAATTTGGCTTGCCAGTGGGTGCGGAGGGTGTCGTCGAGCCGCTGTTGGAACTCGGAGGGCAACTCGTACGGCTGGCCGGCTCGGTAGAGAGCGATCGTCTGGCGAATGTTGTCCACGACCACCTGGCAGGGATTGCAACCGGCCAGGTGCTCGGCGAACTGTTCGCAGATCCCGACCAGCTCCGCACCGTCGACGTACTCGTTGAGCGCTTTGAGAAGTTCTTCGCAAGTCATGCGGCACCAATGGAAAAGTCGTTCGCCGAAAATCTCGGCCTGCTCATCATGATCCGTCGGAAAGAAAAAAGTTACAGAAAATCGCGGGTAAAAACGGCGGATTCCGCTCAGTGGCTATGGTCCGGAAAGAGTCGCTGGGACGCATCGCCAAAACGTTTGGTCAGCCGCTCGCGGAGCGCCAGTCGGGCTCGCAGCAGCCGCACCTTCACCGTCGACTCGGTCAAGCCGAGCGACTCGGCGGTATCGCGGACCGACAAGCCTTCGATGTCTCGAAGCACGAACACCAGGCGGTATTTGTCGTCCAGCTCGGCCAGCGCGCGATGAATCTCTGCTTGCATCTCCGCTTGCTCGACGATCTCGTCCGGCGTCCGGCTCCACGGGGCGATGAATTGCGGGTGCGGCATGTTCGCGTAGCTATCTTCCGGCGTCGGCGTGGACATCGAGACAACGTCCAAGCCCCGCTTTTTCCGTAGGATTTTTAAGGCGTGGTTGCTGGCGATCTTGAGCACCCATGTCGCCACCGAGGATTCCTCGCGAAAGCTGTCGAGGTGCTCGATCAAGCTAAGAAAGGTCTGCTGCGTTACGTCCTCAGCGTCTTGGACTCGGCCGAGAATCCGCAGGGCCAATCCATAAATCCGCGGTTCGAGCCGCAGGGCCAGCGTTTGAAACGCGGCATAATCTCCTGCTTTGGCCTGCCGCAGCAGATCCAGTTCCGTCGGCGAAGGCGCTTCGATACTGTCCATCGGTTGCCGAGTTGCGAGGCGTGCGAATTTTCACTCAAACGATCCTCCTGGATTGTAACGGTTTTCTCACTGATGGACGCCTCGGTTATCGCGCCTAAACTACAGTTTGTGTGGTGGCGCGAACTCGGACGTCATTCAAAACTCAGGCACTCGATCGGGAAGCGAATCATGCGGCGTTTGCGTTGGTCGACAGTTCTCTTGTGGCTCGTCCTGACTTCCTTGACTCCGTCGCTGGCCCACGGCCAGGACAAGAGCGTCAATCCGGGCATCAACGATTCGTTTGCCGATCCGGACGTCGACGCGTTCAGCAAACGCTTCGAAGTCGAAAGCCGCGAGGTCTACGCCCGTCGTCAGGCGATCATCGCGGCCTGCGATGTGCAGCCCGGCCAGACGGTCGCCGACATCGGCGCCGGCACGGGCCTGTTTACGCGGCTGTTCTCCGAGGCGGTCGGCCCCGAAGGACGCGTGGTGGCCGTCGATATCTCGCAGAAGTTTCTCGACCACATCCGCGACGCTTCCCGGCAGGCAAACCAGAAGAATATCGACACGCAACTGGCTGCTACCGACTCGACCCGTTTGCCTGCCAACTCGGTCGATCTAGCCTTCATCTGCGACACCTACCATCACTTCGAATTTCCACTGAAGACGATGGCTTCGATCGTCACCGCCCTGCGGCCCGGCGGCCGGTTGGTGCTGATCGACTTCCGCCGCATCGAAGGGGTCAGTAGCGACTGGACGCTCAGTCACGTCCGCGCCGGCCAGGAAGTCTTTGAATCGGAGATTCTTCAATCGGGTTTGCGCAAGCGGGGCGAAAAGCCCGACTTGCTCGAAGAGAACTATTTTGTCGTCTTCGAAAAACCAGCCGGTCAGGCTGGCGCCGCCGGAGCGGGCGGAGGGGCCGAAGGCAAACGCGAATTGCTGTTCCCGATCATCCAGAAATACGGTGGTGTCGTCGCTCGTCCCAACGCGGCCCAGCCGCCTCGCGCCGGTGCGAAGGTTGTCTTCGATTCGACAGCCAAATCGCAAGCCGGCGAAGTCAACAAAGGACTGGACCGCGTGGCTCGCTTGCTGAACCTCTACGGTACGGTCGGCCTGAGCGCTCGAGACGTCAGCATTACGATCGTGCTGCACGGCGATGCGACCCGGTCGGTGCTGACCGACGCAGCCTATAAGGCTCACTCCGACTCGGACGCCTCTGCAAGCGCCGCCGCGCCGAAAGCAGCGGAGGCCGAAGCGAGCAACCCGAACTTGCCGCTGATTCGCCTGCTGCAGAAGGCTGGCGTCGAGGTCATGGTTTGCGGGCAAGCCCTCAATTACAAGGGCTACGCCGATAGCGAAGTGGCCGAAGACATTCCGATCGCCAGCGCGGCTTTGACGGTGATCGTCAACCGGCAGGCCGACGGATACTCCTACCTTCCGATCCACTAACGGACTGAACCACTAAGGAATCAGCCAGCGGGCTTCAGCGGCGCCATTCGTCGATCAGCGTAGCCACCAGCGCGGTCCAGCCGGTCTGGTGGCTAGCGCCCAGCCCCTCGCCGGTTTCGGCGTGAAAGTATTCGTGGAACAGCAGGTGATCGCGCCACTCTGGATCGTCTTGCAAGATCTGTCGCTGGCCGAATATCGGCCGCTGGCCATCAGCGTTGCGCGTAAAGAGCGAAATCAGGCGATCGGCAAAGCCGCGGGCGATCTGGTTCAGATTCACGGTCGACGACTGGCCAGCGTCTGAATCGCACGCGCTGTCGCACGACGGCACCTGCAGGCTCTCGCCATAGACCTTCGCCGCCTTGCGCAGCGACTCGATCAACAGGAACGTGGTCGGAAACCAAACGGGCCCGCGCCAATTCGAATTGCCTCCCTTGATCGAGGTGCGCGATTCACCGGGATCGTACACGACCTCCTGGCCGCCGAAGCCAAACGGCTGGGCCGCGTGGTGCTTGGAAAGACTGCGCAGGCCGAAGGGACTGAGGAACTCTTCGGGATCCCATACCGCCGACATGATGCGCTGCAACTGCTGCTGGTTGACCAGCGACAGCAGGTACACATCGCCGGCTTCGTTCTTGCAGTGCGTCACGCAGGCATTGGTCAGCCCCGGCCGGTTGCGCAAGAACCAATTGAGGTTCTCTTTGAACGATGCAAAACCTTCGATCCACTTATGCTCGAGCCGCTCGACGGCGAACAGTGGAATCAGGCTGACCAGCGAGCGGACGTGGAAGCGGTGCAGGCTGCCATCGGGATATGCCAGCACGTCATAAAACATTCCATCCTGTTCGCTCCACAGTTGAAAATCGCGGCCTCCCATATTTTTCATCGCCGAGCCGATATAGACGTAGTGCTCGAAAAACTTGGTGGCCAGCGAGACGTAAGCCGGATTCTCCTTGGCCAGTTCCAGAGCGATCCGCATCAGGTTCAAGCAGAACATGCCCATCCACCCGGTCGCGTCGGCTTGCTTGAGCACCGTGCCGTCACTCCGCCGCTCGCTGCGATCGAAGGTCGTGATGTTGTCCAGCCCCAGAAAGCCCCCTTCGAACACGTTGTTGCCGGCGGCATCGACC
>JBQCJB010000822.1:0-11641 GCA_051953155.1 Aureliella sp.
CGCGGCCGCCGTCGACCTTCTGACGCTTGCGGGCCGCCGAGCGGGCCAGAAAGGCGACGCCATCGAGCAGCGGCTGGAGCAAATCGTTGGTGCGAAACACGGCCCCTTCAGGAAAGACAATCAGCGGCCGCCGGGCTTCGACCAGTACGTCGACCGCCGTTTCGAGCGATTGGCGATCGAGGCCTTCGCGATAAACGCTAAAGGCACCCAGCAGCCGGATGCCCAGCGACTGGAACCACGACTGGTTGAACAAGTGCCAGCTAGCCATCGCGTAAACGTGCGTTCCTACCTCCCGCGCTACCCAGCCCATGGCCAGCGGATCGGCGTAGCGGCAATGGTTCGGCGCGAGCAGCACCCCAGCCCCGCCGCGCAGCGTCTCTTTCAATCGGTCGATGTCCCGGATTTCGTACGAGTCGATTCCTTCGTACTTGGCCAGGTAGCGGTCGGTCAGGCGCAGCGTCTGGGCCAACGACGGCAAAAAATTGCCGCGATGCGGTGGGATGAACTTGTAGGGTTTCTCAAAGATGATGTCTTGCATGGGCTGGTAAGGCCGAAACTACAACTGGGTTGCGTATCCCTGGGGATGCGATTGGTGCCATTTCCAAGCGGTGCGAACGATGTCTTCGATATCGGTGTACTCGGGTTTCCAGTCGAGCGTCCGCTGGGCCAGCGAACTGTCGGCCACCAATTCCGCCGGATCGCCGGCTCGCCGCCCGGCCTCGACCGCCGGAATCTGGTGCCCGGTCACGCGGCGGCATGCCTCGATGACTTCCTGCACGCTGTGCCCATGACCGGTTCCGAGATTCAACTGCAAGTTCATGCCGGGGGCCAGCAACTGCAGGGCTTTCAAATGAGCCGAACCGAGGTCGTCGACATGAATGTAGTCGCGGATGCAGGTGCCGTCAGGCGTCGGGTAATCGGTACCGTAGACCGAAATCGATTCGCGCTGCCCGAGAGCGACTTGCAAGACGATCGGAATCAAGTGCGTTTCAGGGTCGTGATCTTCGCCAATGATGCCCTCGGGATGCGCGCCGGCCGCGTTGAAGTACCTCAGGGCCGCACAACCGAAACCATAAGCTTGGGCGTAGTCGGCCAGCGCATGCTCGATAACCAGCTTGGTGAACCCGTACGGATTGATCGGCAGCTGAAGAGTCGATTCGGCGATCGGCACGATCTCGGGCTGGCCGTAGGTCGCTGTCGTGCTCGAGAACACGATCCGCCAAACCCCCGCCGAGCGCATGGCTTCGAGCAGCTCGAGCGTGGCGGCCACGTTGTTCTGGTAGTAAATGGCCGGGTGCTGGACCGATTCGTTGACCAAGGCAAAGGCGGCGAAGTGGACGACCGCGTCGATCTCGTAATCGCGGAAGATGTCGATCAAATGCGCGCGATCGGCCAGTTCGCCTTCGATCAGTCGTCCCGGCGGAACACTCTGGCGATGTCCGCGCGACAGGTTGTCGTACACCCAGACTTCGTGCCCGGCGCCCATCAGCAGGCGAACTGTGTGGCTGCCGACATATCCCGCGCCGCCAATAACCAATACCTTCATGTGCTAATCCTCAAAATGCTCGTGACAGCGATTATCCGCACGCCGCTCTCGTCCCTAAGTGCAAGGGACGAAAAGCGTCTGGAAAGCGCTCGCGGACGGCTCGCCGCAGAGCCGAAATGACAAGTTGGTCCGAGTCGCGGGTCTTGATCGCGGCCCGATTTCGGTTGATCGATTTCTTTCCCCTTCACCGCGCCCGCGAACATGCCACCCAGCAAACTGCAACGACTGCGCGGGCAGGGACGTCCGGCGGATGCCGCTCCTGCGGCCGCCGAGAAGCCCGACTGGCAACAAAAGTTTACCGATTATTTACGGTCGGAGTGCCACCTCTCGGAAAACACCGTCGCCGCCTATGGCCGCGATCTCAAAAAACTGCTCGAGTGGCTTGGCACCACACCGCTCAGCCACGTCAAACTGGCCGACCTGAGCGAGTTCATTGCCAGGCTGCAACAAGATACGCTCGCCCCCAGTTCGATCTCGCGAGCGATCGTCTCGACGCGGATGTTTTTCAAGTATCTGCAATTGGAGGGCGTCATCCGCGACAACCCGACCGAGCTGTTGGGTACGCAGAAGATGTGGCAGCGCATCCCGAAGGTGCTCACGCCGGCAGCCGTCGATCGCTTTCTCAGTGCGCCCAAGCGCTACGACGCCCAGGGACAGCGCGACCGAGCCATTCTGGAACTGCTCTACGCTACTGGCTGTCGCGTGTCCGAAGTCTCCAATTTGCTGCTGGCCAACGTTCACCTCGAGGAGGGCTACTGCCAGGTCGAGGGTAAGGGATCCAAGCAGCGGATCGTGCCGATCGGCGGCCGAGCCGTGGCAGCGATCAAGGAGTATCTGGGGAACGTGCGGCCGCGGTTGGTCGGCAGCCGCGACCCACAGAGCGTTCCCTGGCTGATCCTCTCGCGCAGCGGCCGCCGCCTGCGACGCGAAGCGATCTGGGAACTGGTAAAACGTTACGCCTTGCGCGTCGATGTCGACCCGGAGATCAGTCCCCACACGCTCCGCCACAGCTTCGCCACTCACTTGCTCGGCGGCGGCGCGGACCTGCGCCAGATCCAAGAGATGCTCGGCCACGCCAGCATCCAGACCACGCAAATTTATACGCAGGTCGAGACCTCCCGGCTGAAGCGGGTCCATGCCAAGTTTCACCCGCGAGCTTAGAGCCCGCTCAGCATAACAGCCGGCTCGATCACTTCAGCTCGATCACTCTAGCTCTATGGCTCCAGCCCCAGCCACTCGGGAGCGATGCGCGCGATGGTCAGTCGGCCGGTCTTGGTGCTCGATTTCGAATCGGTGCTGCCGCGTTCGTAGAAGCAGATGATCGTGCGGTCGGGCAACACGGCCAGGTCGCTGTAGCCGCTGAAACCTGCTTCCAGCGTCTTGCCCTTCGACCAGGACTGACCATCGTCCGAACTGACGCGGAGGCTCAGGTTCTTGCGGTCGCGTCCCTTGCCCGGTTGGACTTGCCCTACGGCCTTTTCGAGGTTGTTCGGATTGCAGAAGAGCACGCTCTGCCGGCTTTTGTCCTTGGACGTCCAGCCCACCATGCTGGCCATGCAGATCGGCTCCGGCAATTCCTCGGCGAATTTAGGTTTGCTCCAGCGGCTGATCCCGTCGGGACTGAAAGTCAGCACGCGGCGATTCGGCGCCGACTCGGTGCGCGCGTTCAACAGGACCCGCCCGTCACTCAGCTCCACCACAGCCGATTCGCTCGGGTTGACGGTCGTCTGGTCGTTCGGGACCGCGATTTGGCCGGCGTGCCAGCTCTGGCCGCGGTCGTCGCTATATATCGTCGAGATCACCGAAGGGCGATGCGCATGGCCACCCGTTCCCAGCGACAGCCAGACGGGCACCAGCAACCGGCCGCTGGTCAACTGAATGCCGTGCCCGGGGCCGGTCGCCAGCACTTGCCATTTGTACGCCGGGCGGTAGGCATCGAACGCTGACGTGATCTCCCGCGGCTCCGACCAGGTCGCGCCTTCATCGCGGCTTTGTATCAGAAAGCAACGCATGTATTCGAGGCAGTACAGCAGATGAATGGTGCCTTGGTCATCCACGATCGCCAACGGATTGTTGTACGTGACATCGTCGGTGCCGCCGAGGCCTTGCGCCAGGGCGACAGGATTCTTGGTCTTCGGCCCCGGCGCGTCGCTGATCTTGCGAGGGGCATCCCAGGTACGGCCGCCATCCAGACTGCGCCGCAGCAGAATATCGATGGCGTCCCAGTCGCTCTTGCCCGTGCGCCGGGCTTCGCAGTAAGCCAGCAGCGTGCCCTTGCTGGTCGCGACGATACCAGGAATACGATACAGGGCATAACCGTCGGTGCCGGCCTCGAACAGATCGATTTTCTCGGGCTCGCCTCCTTTGTCCGGATCGGCGGCCAGGAGAGGAGCGCGGAACGAGCAGGCGACTGCCAGGCACGCCACCAAGACAACGGCAGAGCAACGCATCGTAAAACTCTCTCTCTTTAGGGATTCAGCGACCACTCGTCACAGCCCGGCGACGGTCATGCACAACAGCCGCGCGTGCAAAGTCGCGCACGCAAAGTCAAGCATCGGAGACGTCGTTTGCCGCGGCGCGCCGGGAGCGGGGAGACATCCGCCCATGATAAACGATGCAGCTGCCCAGTGGCACTCGGGCGCGCGGTGCCTACTTGAAGGCCCGGTGCCCGCTTAAAAGACCGGTGCCTACTTGAAGCTCGAGAAGAACCGCTGCATTTGAATGGCCAGCAGCCCGACGTCGCTTTCGAAGGCTCGCTGAAAATCGCGCTGCCTCTGAGCGGCTTCGTAGCGTTGCAGCTTGGGCAATTGCGCCAAGCGCTGCGTGTACGCGCCGTACTGGTTCGACATGCGCTCGGCCAGATAGTACGTCAGTCCCCAGGACAGCGCGTAAGCGGCAGGCGCGTCGCGGCGGAACATGTCGTTCGACCCGATCAGGTCGCCCAACTGACTTTCGAACGTCGTCGGCGAAGCCAGCAGTTTTTTCAGTCCGGCCAACTGTTGCGGGTTGATGCGCGACTCCAGCGCGCGGGAGGCGGCTCGCGGATCGAAGACGCCGCGCTGCTCGAACATCGTTGCCAAGCCTTCGACAACCCACTGCGGATTGTCGGCCAAACGCTGGTGGACGCCGGTGTTGTAAGCCAACTGGTGTACCGACTCGTGGACGATCGTGCGCTCGGTTTCACTCCAGTCGGGAGTGGACGTGTCGCCCCCCACTTCAAAGAGCACGCAGCGATTGGATTTGGGAAAGTAGTAGCCCATCAGCGCGGGCATCGACTTGCCGAGCTCTCTCATGCAATAGCGATCGAAATCCGCCTTCGAAGGCAGGATGATGACGCACAGGGGAAAGTCGGGCGTGCGCAGTTGCCAACCGCGCGTTTCGAAGTACCGGTGGTACCCGGCCAACAGCACTCGGAAACGCTCGCGCCAGCGCTCGACGTGTCCGCGCGGGGCAGCCAAAACGTACGGGCCGACCGTTCCCGTTTCATAACCGGCTCCCAATTCCGCTTGCAGCGTCGCTCGCGCCTCGGTCAGCGTCTGAGGTATGAAGGGCGTTTCGAGCACTCGGTGGCTTTGCACTTGCCCGATGTCCAGTTCCCGCATCATGCCGCTGGGCTCGAGCAGCAGGCCGTAATCGCCGGCCCAGTGGATCGGCAGCCCCGACTGCGCACCGCTGGCCAAGACAACTTCCAACAATGGCGGTGGTCCCTGCGCCAGCCCAGCAGCGGCGGGCAGAAAGTTCGTGGCCAAGAGGACCAAGGCGGACATGGCAGCGGTGCGAAGCAACATAGTCCTGGGCAAGTCTGGTTGGGATCGAGTGGGGTTTGAACTTGGCGTCCGGTGAAAGCAACTTTACGCCACCGACGAGTGGCCAGCCGCCAGGGTCATCCGTTACGATTGGAGGTGGGAAGTGCCGCCGCTGACTGCCGAGCGGCTGTGTGGGTTATGACGGTTCGGCCGTCCCGTGTTACAGAACGCACGCTTGCCGAACGCACAGTTGCCGAGAACACGGCTGGTCCGTTTTTCCGACCTTGGGAGTCCGGTATGAACAAGCTACGAAACTGCCGCGGTCCTCGGGAGACGAACGTGGCACAACTCGCGCGGTCGTTGGCAGTGGCCGGGTGGTTTGCGATCGCCAGCACGGCGGTTGGCCCCGCGGCCACTGGGCAGGACGCGCCGAGCGCCGCGGCGGAAGGGGGCTCGCCGCGAGCGGTTCAAGCGACCGAGGTCCGCCAGGCTCTCCGAGATCTCGACAGCGCGGCTCTGGCCGAGCGCGACGCGGCCGAAACACGGCTGGTGGAAATGGGCGCAGGCATCCTCCCGTTTCTGCCCGAAATCTCCAGCAGCACCTCGGGCGAAATGAAGATTCGCTTGCAGCGCATCCGCGACCAGTTGCAGAAGTCGAACATTGAAACGTTCTTCGACGCCAGCCTGATCACGCTCTCGGGCAAGCACGCGCTCGGCAATGCGATCCAGGAAATCAGCAAGCAGAGCGGCAATCCCATCAGCCTCGAAAACGCGGAGAGTTCGGCACAAATAGAAGTCGAGCTGACGGCCGACAAGCAACCGTTCTGGCAGGTCATCGACGACCTGCTGGCCCAGAGCAAACTGCGCATCAATGCGTTCTCAGGTGCGCCAGGGCTGAGCCTGGGGCCAGCCTTTGGCGATTCCAGCGAGGCAGTTCCCGCGCCGCAGGTGACTGGACCGTTCCGCATCTCGGCGATTTCGGTACAGTCGACTCTCCCGTTCGGTTCATCGCTGGGCGGGCAGCTGGGCGTGTCGCTCTTGTTCAGCTGGGAACCTCGCCTCAAGCCCGTGTTCGTGCAACTGCCGATGCGCGGCATGCAGGCGACGACCGATCGAGACGACCAACTGCAGCCGACCAATCCGGAGTCTGCACCGGAAATCCCGCTCAATGCGGTCGGTTGCTCGACGCAGATCGACCTGCAGTTCACACGTCCGCCGCGGGCGGCCGGCCAGCTGGACAAACTCTCTGGCGAGATCGTCATCGCGGTACCGAGCGAACGGCACAAATACGTTTTTGAAAAATTCGCCAGCGGCAAGCGCCAGTCCGAGAAATACGGTGAAGTCACCGTGACGCTCGAAAGCGCCCGTCGCAATCGGAGCGTTTATGAGCTCCGGATCCTGACCGAGTTTCAGAAATCGGAAGGTGCGCTCGATTCGTTCCGCGGCTGGATTCTATCCAATCGCGCGTATCTGCTCGATGCGAAACAAAATCGGCTTGAGAACGTCGGCTTGCAAACGTACGCTGTCACGCCGGAGGCGGTCGGCGTCAGTTTTCTGTTCCAGATCAACGGCGACCCGAACGATTACACGCTGGTCTACGAATCGCCCGCCATGATTACCCGCCAGAAGGTTCCGTTCGAGTTACACAATATCGAACTGCCGTAGGCTTGAAACACTTTCTTAACTGCACGTCCAGAAGCGAGATAACTAGGTATGCATGCGAGTTCGGCCCGGCGATGGATAGGATGCAGTGTCGTGCCCTTGGCTTTATTGGCGCTGGCAAGTTTCGCCTGGTCAGGCGAGAAAATCCCGCCGCGCCGCGGGGGTGCGGGCGCCGACGAACCGACGCGCGTTCTGGCCAGCGTCGGCAAGCACTGGATCACGCAGGCGGACGTCGATCTGTCGCTGGGCAGGACGGGCGTTGCCAAAGCCGACTTGCCGCCGATTCCCGAGCACGTGTTGATGGCGGCGGTCGACATCATCGCCAGCCAACGCCAGGCGCTCGCCACGCTGCGCAAGAGCAACCAGAGCGTCAGCGAGGCCGAAGTCGACCAATGGCTGGTCGAAAATTCGCCTCCCGACCTGCAACTGACGGCGGCCCAAGCTCTGGCGGCTCGAGCCGAAGGCGCGCACGTCACTCCCGAAAACTATCGCGAGTTCCTCGCCTTTCGCCTCTCCTGGCAAAAATATTTGAAAGACACCGCGACCGATCAAAATCTCGAGAAGCATTTCAAGAACCAGCAAGCCCGCTTCGACGGTACGCATTTCCAGATCGAGCACCTCTACATTCCGGTACCGCCCGGTGCGTCGGAGGCCCGCACTGCCGCTCACAGTCGCCTGGACGCGATCCGTCAAAAGATTCTTGACGGAGCTCTCGACTTCCCCACAGCCGCGCAGGAGATCGGCGGCCAGGAACTGCAAAAGTTGGCCGCCCCGCAGTGGATCACCGGGGCCGGGCCCTTGATGCCAGCGATCGTCGACCAGGTGCTCGCCACGCCCAAGGGGCAGATCAGCCCGAGCTTCGATTCGTCGCAAGCAGTTCATCTGGTGCGCGTGCTGGCAGTAGAACCCGGGCAGCGGACGCTGGAAGAAGCCCGCGAAGAAGTGCGCCAGCACATGCTGCTGTTCTTGCTAGAGTACCTAGCCAAACCCGCCGCCCAAGACCTCCCTCTCGTCTGGCAGTAAGGTGTAAGCGGTAAGGTGTAAGCGGTAAGGCGTAAGCAGTAAGCCTTATACCTTATACCTTATACCTTATACCTTATACCTTACTCCTTACTCCTTACTCCTTACTTCGCAGCTTTCTTGGGTGGCTCGGCTACCTGGTAGTTGCGAATGGGGCCGCCGCCGACGAAGACCAGGGGGCCGCCTTGAGCCTGCGAACTGCTCTCGGCCGTTTTGTTCCACGGCACGGCATAGGCCGCGAAGGTGCCGCTGTTGACATCGGTCACGTACACCAGGCAATTGGCTGGGCGCACGTTGGACGAGGTACGCGTCGACATGGCCGCCCCAGTCACCATCAGGTACTCGGCATTCTTCCCTTGAGAAGGCAATTGCCCGTGCACGTTCGTGTAATAGCGAGCTCCGAAGGCGCCCGAACGCGGATAGTAGACCAGGCACTGCAGATCGCCGGTCAGATAGTCCAGAAAAAAGACCCCTTCGGCTTCTTCGCTAACCTGTCCGGTCGCGACGGCCATATTCGCCCCCGAAGCGGCCGAAGCTACGGGGCTGAGCTCCAACAGCGAGGCGGGCTGTCGACTGTGGCTGCCCAGCCAGTAACCGGCCGCCGCGGTCAGGACCAGCGACAGCATGCCCAGCGATCCGACCAAAACCCCAGCTCGGCCCGTGCGAGATTCAAAGACTCGAAGCATTTTTTGAATGAACCTTGATTAGAAGGTGACCGGTTCGACGTCCACGCGGCCCCGCGTCGAGTTTCACGAGCGGGTGGTCATGACCGGTTTGCCGCTTCTATTCTAGTCCACCTTCCGACGGAGGAGCCGCCGGGAGCAGGCATTTGACGACCATCGTCGCGTAGGCGCCGCGCGGCAAGCTGAAACTGAGAACCAGTTTCTCCCGACCGATGGCCAGTTCGTCTTGGCCGCGCTGCCAGGCGAGCTCGGCAGGCTGCAGCAACACGCGGCGCGAGCCTTTGGAAAAGAAAGTGTCGCGCGGGTATTTGACGCGGATCTGATGAGGCTGCATGCCCAGCGGCTGAAGCACGCGCTGCAGCAGCGGTTCGATCCCCTCGGGCCACTGATGCTGGCGCGCCGAGGGGAGCGGAATCTCCAGCTCGGCCAACATCTGGCTCTGCTCCGGCGGCACGCATGACCAGAAGACTAGCTCGCCCGCAGCCCCGGGCCGGCTATACCAACTGCCCTCCGGCAAGTTCTCGCGCAGCCACTGGGCTACCATCTCGTTCCACAGATAGCTTTGAAAAGCGGAAAGGGCGATGCCTCGTAAATCGCTGCGCAGGAGAGCCAGCGCGCGGCGGAAGTCGCTCGGATGGTCGACCAGATAGGTAACGATGCTGCGGCGGTGCGAACGGTCCAACCGCTGCTTGCACGCCAGCCAGTCGCCCCAAAGCTCGCGAAGCAGCTTCTTCTGTTCGCGCTCGCGCGGGCGGTCGTGCGGGTTGGCTTCCGCGATCGCCAGATAGAGAGCTCGTTCGTAATCGCCCAGGCACCAGGGATGGGCGATGAACTGGCCGCTTTCGCCCAGCGATCCGAACCGTTGGTCGTCGAAGTAATTGGGCACGCCCGCGGCGACCGCCGGCATCAGGGCTACCATCGCGTCGGCCGCCGCGCTGTCCAAACCGCGCAGCGTGATCTGGAACCGATTGGCCAGAATGTCCTTGGCATGGAACTCGCGCGGGGCCTGCCCGAGATACTCCAGTGCAAAGCCGCGCTGCTGCAGCGAGCGCTGCGGCCCTTTGAAGAGCGTGATCGTCTGCGTGGTCTCAGCGTGCCGGTCCTTCAGACCGCCGTAACCGACCGCGCGGCGCGGCAGGTTCCACACCTTGAGAATCTCGGCGATCGCTTCGGGCGTGCCGATCCCCGATTTGTCCAAGCGGTAGACCGCGAACGGTCCGGAAGAAACGGGAAATTGGCTGACTTCGTGCACGATGAAGTCTTCCCGCAATCGTTTCAACTTCATGAGCACGTCACTGCAGAGGATCGAGCCTCACTGGCCTGTTGCGACATCGGCCAGCGATGCATAGGGTCAAACATAGTTAGGAGTTGGCGGCCGGTAGTGGCTGAGGTCGATCGTGCGAAACCACTCGATCGTTTTCGCCAGGCCGTCGCGAAGCGGGACCTTGGGTTGCCAATCGAGCCGCGACTTGGCCAGCGTAATATCGGGCCGCCGCCGCGTCGGATCATCCGCCGGCAACGGTTTCAAAACCAGTTTACTCGACACGCCGGTCAGTTCGATGACCAGCTCGGCCAGTTCTTTGATCGTGAATTCTCCCGGATTGCCGATGTTGACCGGTCCGACAAAGTCGTCGCTGGCGTTCATCATACGCTTGATCCCTTCGACCAGGTCGTCGCGATAACAAAACGATCGCGTCTGATCGCCGCTGCCGAAGATAGTGATATCCTTGCCCGTCAGCGCCTGGCGAATAAAGTTCGATACGACGCGTCCATCGTAGGGATGCATGCGCGGGCCGTAGGTATTAAAGATCCGCACGATGCGGATGTTGACCTTGTTCATGCGGTGGTAATCCATGAACAGCGTTTCGGCGGCGCGTTTGCCCTCGTCGTAGCACGCCCGCGGCCCGATCGGATTGACGTTGCCGCGGTAGCTCTCTGGCTGAGGATGCACCTCGGGGTCGCCGTACACTTCCGATGTGCTGGCCAGCAGGATCTTCGCGCCGCAGCGCTTGGCCATGCCCAGCATGTTGATCGAGCCCATGACGCTGGTCTTGATCGTCTTGATCGGATTGAACTGGTAGTGACCTGGGGCCGCCGGACAAGCCAAGTGGTAGATCTGGTCGACTTCGAGGAAGACGGGCAGCGTCACGTCATGGCGGATCAGCTCGAAGTTCGGTTTGCCCAGCAGGTGCACCACGTTCGACTTTTGGCTGGTGAAAAAATTGTCCAGACAAATGACATCGTGCCCCTCGGCCACCAGCCGCTCGCACAAATGCGACCCCAGAAAGCCCGCCCCGCCGGTGACCAGAATGCGATAGATCTGCGACATATCCCTGTTCCGTTTGCAAGTCGACTACATTGCGCCGCCGCGTTGTTCGCGTCAGCGCTCGGCGTTTGGCAATTCTGGCTGTGGTGCTGGATGCTCAACCGCTCCAGCTGGCCGCCGTTTGGCCGGCGTGGCGGGAAAGATTCAACACCGGGGAGGGGCGCGGCGGCGCGCCGGGCATCGTCGGGCCCTGCTCGGCCACCCGGTCGAGCGCCAGCTCCCGAAACTCCTGCAGCCAAGTGGGGTCCTGCTCGAGAGCCGCCTGCAGCTGCTCCGCCCCCTGGCCACTGGCGCTCAGCTGCGGTGTGTCCAGCGAGTCGAGCGTCAGTTGGATATCGAGCTCGCCGGTGGGTTGGCGTTGGTCCAGCCAGTGAAAAAACCGATCGCACCACGCCTGCATTTTACCCGTCAGGCCGGGCACCGCGTTCTCGTCAGCGTCGGCGGAGGCTCGGGCGCTCTGGTCAACCGGGCCAGCTGCGTCCTTCGCCGCGTCCGCCGCGGGGGACCGCGGCGATGCGATCTGCGTGAGCACATTCAAGAACCCGCTGCCGACCCGCTGGCCGGCGTCGGCCAGGTGTCCTGCCAAGCCAGCGGCGGCCGGCAGTGCGGCTGGCAACGCGGCTAGGGACAAAGCGGAGAAACTCACGGTATACGCAGC
>JBQCJB010000823.1:0-7388 GCA_051953155.1 Aureliella sp.
GGCCTCCAGCATCGACCAGCGGCAGAATTTCGCTCAGTTTCTGACGGACTTCTTCGACGCTACTTCCAAAATCAGCGATAGACATGATATTTCGTTCCTTGGTTCAGTTGATGTTGCGATACGGAAAACCATTGGGGACAACAGGCGGCCGAGATGCCTTGCACTCGGGCCGCGGTTACAACAATTCGTCGACCAGTTCGAGCACCGGTTCGATCTTCTTGACCAGACCGACGACCTCTTCGATGCTGTCGCCGATGCCGCCGATGCCCTCGACGATGCCTTCGCCCAAGTCACCGAAAACGCCCTCGACCCCGTCGAGGACGTCGCCCGCTTCCTGGAACAGGTCATCGAGCATCTGCGTCGCTTCCTGCGTCAGCTTCTGGGTCAAATCGTCGATTGCGCTCTCCGCGGCTTCGCGGGCGCCATCGATCACTTCGGTCAGTTTGTCCGTCGCGTCGTCGATGCCGCTGCCGATCGTGTCGAGAACCTGTTCGATCGCCTGCCGGCCTTCGTCGGCCAGCGAGTGCAGTTTGTCGACCAGGGCGTCTTTCTTCTCTTCCAAGGCGCTGGCCGCCGATTGGATCTTGTCGCCGATTTCGCTGGCAGCGTCACGCAGCTGGGATCCGACCTCATCGAGCACGTCTTCCAGCGCGCTGCGAGCATCGTCGATGCTCGGCATTTCGCTCTCGATTTGGGCGCGATGCTCTTCCAGCGCCGACTGCACCTGATCGACGCCGTCCTTGACGCGATTGGCCGCTTCGACGACCAGATCGGCAACCTGCGTCGCATGCTGCTCGAACTGGTCGACGCGCTCGGACAGTTGCTGGAGCTTCTGCATCGCAGCTTGCTCAGCCTCCTCGGCGGCAGACTGCAGGTTCTGGACGCTCGCTTGCAGCGTGCGCAGGCCCTGCAAGGCAGCCTGGCTGGCCGATTCGAACTGGGATTCGATCTTTTGACCCAGCGACTGGACGTGCGTGACATCCGTATGCATCGCCTCGCTGGCCGAGAGGAGCTCTTGAACTTTGTGCAAGTTCTCCTGCAAGAGGGTTTCAATCGTGTCCGACATAAGGGCGGCTCCTAAAGAAATGGGGCGGTGAGACAGCTGGCCGCCAGCCGACGGGCTGGGGTCCTGCCAGGAAATTGCTGCCAGCCGCCCGGATCGGACACGGCGGACAAATTCGCCCGAAAGATTTTTTTCTCTGTCCGCTTTGGAAAGGGGGTGGCAATCCTGAGATTGTCCAAACGAACTTTCCCCTCTTTTCAGCAGGTGCAGCGATGGCCTTTATCCAGTGCGAATGCGGCTCGAAGATCGAACTTTCTCCTTCGGCGATGCGCGTCACCTGCCCCGGGTGTGGCCAACGCTTTACCGTTCCGCAGATCGACGACGAACCGGCCTCGGAGCAGACCAGCGACCAGAGTGATTCGACGCTTGGCTCCAGCGTCCGCGAGCATTCGACTCCGGCTCCGGTCTCCGCTGCTAGCTATCGCCTGGCGACGAACTTCCAAGAACGTTTGGCCGCCGGCAGCCCGCAGGTCAGTTCGACGATGATGCCGGACCTGCCCGTGGTCACGCAGTTCGAAGACCACTACGCCCATTCCGTGCTGGCCGTCGGCATGTTCACCGGCCATGCGACCAGCCATGCCACTAGCCCAGCCGCCGGGGCGATGGCCGGTTCGGGCGTGCCGGTCGGCCAGTCCGGCGCGGTGGGGCAGGGGAGCTCGGCCGCATTTTTTGGCGGCATGGCCGCTGGGCTGGGTGTCCTGCCATTGGCCGCGGGCAGTAGCAGCGGCTCGGCAGTCGCAACACCGCTGGGCGATCGCTCGACCCGCAAATCGCGCCGCCGCGACAAGACGGCTCCTTCGGAAGCGGCCGACGTCCAGCTGGCTCCCGGCCAGACGCTGCTGGAGCGTTACGAAGTCCTCCGCAAGATCGGCCAAGGAGGCATGAGCAGCGTTTATGAAGCATGCGATCATATCCGCGGCGAACAAGTCGCGTTGAAGATCCTGTTGCCGCACCTGGCCGCCAAGCCGCGGCTGCAAGAACGGTTCCTGCAAGAGGGACGCGTCTCGAGCAACTTCTCCCATCCGAACATCGCCCGCGTCTACGACCTGCACCAGACCGACTCGCTGATTCTGCTGAGCATGGAACTGCTGCATGGTTCCACCCTGCGGCACGACATGCATCGCCGCAAGACGCAAGGGCAATCGTATCGCCCGGCGGAAGTCGTCGCGATCCTGCGCCAAGTGTGCGAGGCCTTGACGGTCGTCCACGCTTCGGGCATCGTGCATCGCGACCTCAAGCCGGAAAACCTGTGGCTGGGCCTGGACGGAACGGTCAAGGTCATGGACTTCGGCATCGCCCGCGACGCGGTCCGCGGCGCGCATACGACCGGCCCGCGCGGTTCGGGAACGCCGTACTACATCGCTCCGGAGCAACTCTCGGCCAGCCCGACTCTCGATCATCGCGCCGACCAGTACTCGCTGGCGATCATCGCCCACGAACTGCTGACCGGCGAACTGCCGCAAGGCGCCGTCACCCCGCCGCACATCAAGTATCCGCACATTCCCAAAAAGCTTTCCCAGTCGATCATCAAGGCGCTGAGCGCCGACCCCGGGCAGCGTTTTAGCGACATCCGCCAGTTCCAAGCAGCGCTGAAGTTCGATCGCCGCATGCCGCTGGTGGCCAAGCTGGCCATTGCGACGGCTGCCATAGGAGCTCTGGCGAGCGGCGGCTATGCCTTCGAGCGTTGGGGATTGCCGCTGCTGGAAACCAAGGTCTCGCCGGTCTGGGCCGAGCTTGCTCCCAAGGAAGTCTCCGAAGGCAGCCCACTGTCGTTCAGCGTCCGCCATCCCGACTGCTTCCTTTCCGGCAAGAGCCTGCAATACAAACTGCTCTCCGATGCACCGGTCGGAGCCACCATCGATGCCCAAAGCGGCCAGTTCAACTGGACGCCGACCGAGGTCCAAGGCCCGAAGACGTACAACTTCAACGTCATGGCGATCGTCGAAGAGAACGGGCGCCCGCCAGCGATCAGCGAGCGCCCGGTCGAAATCACTGTCAACGAAGTTTTCAACGCCCCGCTACTGGACACGCCCGAAGCGGTCACCGTCCGCGAGAACGCCCTCTTCGAACAGAAGATCGAAGCCAGTGATCCGAACCAACCGCCGGTGGGCCTGGTTTACGAACTGGTCGATCCGCCGGCCGGCATGTCGATCGACGCTCGTTCGGGCACCGTCAAATGGACGCCTCGCGAAGATGCCGGCGGCACGCATCCCTCGGTGCCCGTGCGCGTCAGCCTGGCTGGCGACGAACATCGCGAAATCGCCACGGTCCGCAAACTGAACCTGCACGTCGAAGAGTCGATCGACAAATTGACGTTCATCTCCGGCGACCGGCTCTCGGCCGAAGTCGGCCAGCCCCTCTCGTTCCGCGTAACTACCCGCGATCCCAATACCCCGACGCTGAACACGTACTACCGACTGAAGGGCGGCGACCGCTTGGGCATGACGATCGAACCCAGGACCGGCTTGATCGAGTGGACTCCGACTGAAGATGCTTCGGCCAAGACCTTTGATCTGACCGTCGAAGCATGCTGGGACGGAGCGGGCAAAACCGAGGTCGTCGGTAGCCAAGCCATCAAGGCGACGGTCGCCCAGTACACGCCGCCCAAGGAAGAACCGGCCAAGAGCGAGCCCGAGCCCGCAGCTACCGCGCCGGTCGCTCCGAGCCCCGCTCCGTCGACCTCGGTCGCAACGAGCGGCCTGGGCAGTGGAGGTCTGGGCAGCGGAGGACTGGGTGGCCAACAGGCGGGTACCTGCCCGACTAACGGCGGCGGCAACAACGGTGGCATCGGTGGCGGAGCTGGCGGCAATAATGGCGGCCGCAATAACGGCGGGAACCAAGGCGGCTCGTGCCCCAGCGGCAACGGCAATGGAGGCGGCAATGGCCTGGGTAACGGTCTGGGAATCGGACTGGGCAATGGCCAACCGGGCGGGATCATCGCCGATATCGTCACGGCGGCAGTCAACGCGCATCACCAAAAACACGCTGGTCAAAACGCAAACGCCAACGGGGCCGCGGTAACCGGTTCCGTTCCCAACAGCTTGCCGACCAACGCGTTGCCAACCAATAAACTGCCGACCAACAAACTGCCCGTCGGCGGGCTGCCCATCGGCGCACTGCCAATCCACAACCTGCCGTTGAACAAGCTGCCCAACAACAACAACAACAACAACAACAACAAGAATGCCAACCGCCTGCCGATCAACCAGTTGCCGCTGAACAATTTTCCGGTCCACCGCCAGACGACGGTCGCACCGAATCAGTCCCAGGGCAACTCGAACAATCAAGCCGGCAGGCACAACGCGGCCGCCAACCAGCTGAAGCAGAAGATCGAGCAGGAACTGTTCAAGGCCCAGCAAGGTTCCGGTCAATCCCTCCGGTCCATGTTCAAACGTTAGAATCGTTGCTGCTGGCGACGCGCTCGCGGCCAGCGGCAGTTTTCCTGGACACCGTTTTCTAAAGAGCAGACGCTGATGCAGTGGACCGACCGCGACAAGCTGGGCTCGAGCCTCTTGGCTGGGACGTTTTTAAACCTCGGATCAGCCGCCGCGGTCGAGATCGCAGCCAACACCGGCTTCGACTGGCTGCTGATCGACTTGGAGCACGGCAACGGATCGCTGGCCGATCTCCGCAGCATGCTGCTGGCTGCTCGTGGATCGCGGGCGGCGCCGATCGTCCGTATCCGCAGCGTCGACGCCGACACGGTCAAGTTCGTCATGGACAGCGGCGCAGCAGGCATCATGTTTCCGTTCGTCAACTCGGTTGCCGATGCCCAGCGTGCTGTGCAGTTCATGAAGTATCCGCCGTGGGGCACGCGGGGCGTGGCCGGAATCATCCGCGCGACCGACTATGGCCGTCAGTGGAACGAGTACTTTCAGCAGGCCAATGCCAACAGCCTGGTCGTCGCGCAAATCGAGACGCGTGAGGCCGTTGACGCGGCTGAGGAGATCGCGGCGGTCGAAGGCGTGGATGTGCTGTTCGTCGGACCGCTCGACCTCTCGGTCAGCCTCGGCTGCCCGGGCGATTTTACGCCGCCGCATTTCGTAGCCGCCTTGGAGAAGGTCATCGCCGCGTGCCGTCGTCACGGCAAGGCGGCCGGCATCCTCTCGCGCCTGCCATTGGTCCAGCAGCACAAGCAACTCGGGTTTCGCTTCCTGGCTCTAGGCTCGGACGCCGGCTCGGTCGTCAGCGGCCTACAGCAAACTTTAGCCGCCATCCAAGCCTGAAAGCTCTACTGCTCTACTGCTCTACTGCTCTACTGCTCTACTGCTCTACTGCTCTACTGCTCTACTGCTCTGGCGCGCCGACGACTTCGATGACGCGGGTCGCGTGGTCGACCGACGCGATCTGGCCGAAATCGATCAGGCTGGTAACTTGTTCGAGCGGGCCCGAGTAGCGCAGGGCAATCACGCCCTTGCCGCCGGAGGAGTGCGTGAGATATTCCTTGACCGACAGCTCTGCGGAAAAGCGTTTGACGGCGGCCCCAACATCGAAAGTAGCGCGGCTGAAGTTGATGATGACGGCGTCGGGCCCGTTGAAGCGCGCGAGCTGGGATTCGAAGGAGTTTTCGCCGCTCGGAGGTCCACCGCCGCGACCGAAATCGGCCGGCGGGCCGCTCGCGCCGCCTCCGAACCTGCGTCGGTCCCGCTCCGATCCGCTGGATGGCGGTCCCAAGGGTGACGTGCGTCGACGGCCAAACGGCGGCTCTGGCATAGCGGAATCCGTCTCCGAAGCGCCAGCGGCCGACTGACCGCTGAACGGAGCATTCGCGTGCGGAGAACCTGGCGGAGGCGCACCGGGACCGGCTAGTGTCGCCTGGTCGGGCTCTGCGGAGCCCTGCGGCCGGTCGCCTGCGGCTGGTGCTGTTTTGGTCGGTGTTGTTGTGGCTGATGATGTCGTGGCCGGCGCTGCTGTGGCGGAGGCGGTTGCAGGCTCCTCTTCTTCCTTGGCCTCGAACCGCGGCTTGACCACCAGCTCGCGATCCTGGCTGCTTTCTGGTCCGCTGCTGGAACGGCTGATCGTCTTGGCCCGCCGCTCGCGCGCGTCGGCGAACGACTTTTGCAGCACGGGTTCGGAGGTACCGGTGGAGGCTCGGGACAAGCACTCGCGCGCGAAGGCGAAGCTGGCTATTGCGTCCTTCAGTTCCTCGGTCAGTTCCAAGTCGCGCTCGATCCGTCGGACCAAACCGTTCTCCGCAGCCTCCATCGCGCGATCGATGTCGACGTATTCGCGCGGCACGCGTTCGAGAAAATTCCGCGGCAATTTGGAGCGGCGAATGGCGATCTCGAGCATCCGGTCGGCCTGGGCTTCGATCGCGGTATGCGCTCGGCTGCACTGGGACTTGGAATGAATGTTGGCCAGCCCCTTCAGGTACTCGCGCACCAAGTCCGCTTCGTCGTAATAAATTTGCTCGACGTCGTTTTGCGGGGCAGGCAAATCCCAAATCGCGTGCATCACGGTCACACCGACCGCTCCAAACAGCATCATCGAATCGGCCAGCTCGGGCCCTTGCAACTCCTTCTGGATTTCCGGAGGTATCGGAGTGCCTGCACCGGGATTGGCAGCCTTGGCTTTGGCGTTCTCGATCGCCTTGTCGCGGATGCCCTGAAACTGGGCTTTCGCCTTTTCTTGAAAGGCCGCCCTCTCGGTTAAACTCCCTTTGGGCAACCGCACGGCGCGCAGCAATAACTGCTCGTAGGTCCGCCTTTCGCGTTTGATATGGGCTGTGGCCAAGTCGCGGAAACCTGGTTGGCTCGGATCGACCGTGGCGGTGAACGTAAAGCTGCGCTCGCTAGCGATTAAAAAATCGTTGGTCAGTTGTTGGTGCGAATCGGGGAACATCGTCATCGACGACCAGTCACCGCTAGCCAGCTTGGCCACCAGCCCGCTGCCGTACCAAAAAATCGGTATCGCGATGCACAGCCCGAGCACGATCCCGAGCGGCCAAAGCCAGAGTTTGTGGTTGATCTTGGCGCGGCGGCCGGGATGGTAACCGGGATAGTTGGCCGCTGGCGCTGCCATCGCCAAGGGCCCCTGTAGGTCGAGCGGCGCCGCTGGCAAACCCAACGGCGCGCTCCACAGTTCGTCGCTGGCCGCGACCGGCGCTGCCTGAACAGGCGCACTGCGTACAGGTGCACTGCGAACAGGTGCACTCCGGACAGGCGCGCTGCGGACAGGAGTGCTGCCGATAGAACTGCCAGGCGTGGCAGAGGCGGGCACCGGTTTCGAAGCCACGTCCAAGACTTTGGCGGCGATGCGCTTGCCGCATTTCGGGCAAGTCACCTCCACCTGAGGCTGAGCTGAATCAGGAACCTCCAGGACGGCT
>JBQCJB010000824.1:0-3280 GCA_051953155.1 Aureliella sp.
CGCCTTGGTACGTTCGTGTGCCCGGCATCGCGCTAGCCGCCGTACCGGTCGGCGCATGGCTCGCATTCGTGCTCCGAGACACTAAAGTGTGATCCCTATTATGACTCGACTCACTATTGCCTTGGCCTGCGACGCAAGTACCTAAAGCTCGCGCCGAAGCGTCAACGGGCCGAGTCCGGGTGATTCCATCGGGGCCCGCCTTGCATCGGAGTCTGTTTGGCTTTCTCACCAATCCGACGCAGGCGGGTCCTCTTATGCAACTTTTACCTCGGTATTGCTATCGGCTGATTGCCGACTGCACGGGTGGTCCGCAGTCGGAGACGCTGTGGAGCAGCGTCTAAGCGATGATGAACTTCGGCTTCCGGCTGGACTGTAAAATACTCGGAGAAAAGTGGCAGCTAGCGTTACCGCTGCCCTCTTCTACGAGCGAGCTTACGTGTATCGCTGATGGGCCGTCCGAGGCTGACCTGGAGCAAAGCAGGCGGCTAGAAAGGCTGGTCGATCACCAGATCGGGAATACCTGCATGCGAGCTGAGTCGCTGCCCCTACTCCCAAGTTCGATGAGAAGTTGCTCGAGTGGCACCTGCGCTGCTTTTTGCGCTACCTCGCCATCAACCCTCGCGCCATTGCACTTCAGGTAGACCGCATGGCAAACTGCAAGCGATCGATGAAGCAAGGTAGGCTTGCGGGGACGCAACCTGCCAACGAATAGCCAAGCCGACCGGGTCGAATAGTCTCCACTTGGAGCGAGTGAGCGGCGGACGGGGACAGTCGCCTTCCCACTCTACCCGACTTTTACCGAGTGGGTGGAGAGGATTTATAACTCCTTCATCAGCATATCCATCAGTAACAATAACAGGAACCCCACAAAGAAGAGGCTGGTGGTTACTGGCGTTTCCGGCACTTCGTGCGCTTCGACGAGCAGTTCCTCGACGACCAGCCAGAGCAAGGCTGCGGCGGCAAAGGCCAGCACCGCCTCCATAACTCCACCGGAGAACCCCGACAGGAACGTGTAGCCGGCCCAGGCGCTCACGATCGCTGGCAGCATTACGCAACCAATCACCAAGATCGTTTTGCCGCGGCCGACGCCGTCTTTGCGTAGTTGAGCCGACATCGCCAGGCCCAAAGCCAGAAACTCGCAGCCCAAGGCGATGGCTAGTAGTAGTCCCGCTGTCTCGCCAAGGGCAAACCCCAGGCCAAGCAGTAGGCCGTCGATGAATACGTCGATGGCCACGGTGAGGACAAAGGCAGTATCGCTTCCCTGTTTGCTGCTTTTGCGCTCGGCGAGTTGGCGGATGCCCAACAGCGCGGCTACGCCCAGAGCAAAGCCCACAGCGGCCGCAAACGGCTCCTCACGATGGACCACATCGGGCAAGACTTCCACCGCCACGGCGGCGAACACAATTCCGGCGGCGAAATGTTGTATGTAACTGCGGAAGCGGGCACTAGGCGGCCACACGACCGCCGCGATGCCACCCAAAATGGCCGCCGAGGCTGCGCCGCCGGCATACAGGAGGACCTGAGAGATGCTATTCATTGCTACCTACACTCGTCGATGAGCCCAAATCGGACGCCGTAGCGCGAACACCCCGCAAGCTGCATGCCGCGAAGATGCTCAACTGGCACGGCGTCCAGGCTTTCGCGGGCACGAGCGCAGGCACGTCGTATGCTGGCCGGTTCGGAAGAAAAAGAACGGCGACAACAAGCGAGATGTCCGCCATCGCACTTTATCGAGTATGTCGGTGGGTGCAGGTACCAGCAGCGAGCGGAGAACTACAATGTGGAGTTGGATCAAGATCCTCATCGCGGCGGTGGTGTTGGCTGCCGTAACCAACTTGGCGCCGCGTTTCCCGCGGCTTGGCGCCTTTGTGCTGACGCTGCCGATCGTCAGTATCCTGGCTTTTATCCTCACCTGGGAAAGGGACCATGACTTGGCCGTCATCTCGCGGTTCGCGCGAGAAACATTGGTTCTCGTGCCACTTGGTCTCCCGGTGTTCATACCACTCGCAATGGCGCCGCGGCTCGGCTTGAGTTTCTGGTGGGCACTCGCTGCCGGCATCGCGCTGGCCGCCATACCGATTGGGGCTTGGCTCGCATTCGGGCCTCGAGAGATCTAAGGTCGATTGGAATCGCCCTGGGAATTGCGCTCGTCCTGACTTTTGCCTCGGCTCAGGCAGTGAGCGTGGGTGGACCTGGAGGATGAACTGGCGAATCCCGCTGGATTCGCCAGTTCGATAGATAAGGTGGCCTTAAATTTTGATCAATGATGGCCGAGCAGATAATGGCCAGGGTGCCATCCGCGATGGTGAACCGACGGCACGCCGTAGTAGGTGCTGTTGGAGTAGTAGGCCGGATTCGGCGGAGCGACGGGTTGCGAAAGGATCGCGCCGGCACCATAGACGGGCCAGTTGCCTACGTTGGGCGAATACTGGCTTCCCGAATAGTACTGCATGGGCGACGGCCGGTAATGGTGGTCGTGATGACCTTGCCCATGGGCGACTTGGCTATAGCTTTGAGGGCCATAGAAGGGGTACTGCGCGCTGGCGCGAGGCGCTGCCGCAAAGCAAAGCGCAAGGCAACCGACAACAGAGCTAAAAGCGATCTTCATGATTGACTCCGGTGATAGGGACAGTTGAGACGGCCTCGGAGAACCCGTTCTCCGAGGCCAACCAACTCTCCATGGCACATACTGGACCTCGACCATAAATACGCACAGAAGTTCAGAATCTCCTGCGAATTGTCTAATGGCCCACTGACGGCGTCATTTGTCGTGTTGTAGTCAAGTTGACGCCGGCGTGATCAAATTGGTATCTCCACGAGATCTGCAGCAAGCGGTGAGTCGGCCCGTAATGAGCATCGGCCGGCACCCGTCGATTCGTCTTGCCACCTCGCCCGCTAGGTCCATCGACGATGTCGACTGGTGTGAATTGAAGGCAAGTCAAACTACGGTATTTAGCGAGCGGAATTCCTGGGGCGTTGCGCAAAATCGCGGAAGTATTAATCCACTCGAGTCGAATATCGACTTACGGGATTTGTGCACTGCCAATGGAGGGAACCGGGCATGATCTTAATCCGCTTCCGTGGGCCGAGTTTGTCTTCTTTGATTTATCCCGACGCATGCGGCGGAAAGTTCAGCACCCTATGTATGCTGTCAATTGCACTGCTCTTTTTGAATGGCTGTCAACACCTCCAATTGCGCAGGATCACGACTCGCCAAGCTTCAACGCTCTCCGACCTTCAATATCGGCAAGTACTTGATAATCTTGCGCAGTGCTGCGAC
>JBQCJB010000825.1:0-4054 GCA_051953155.1 Aureliella sp.
CGTGGCCGACTTTGTTGCCGAGCTGCGACCGATCCTGAACACACCGGCCCGCGAGAGCGAAGCCGAACCCGACTAGCCATCTTTTTCCCTTCGCGAGCCAAGAATCGCGTTTTCGTTGACTTTCCTCAGCCCCTAACAATCACCAACACCATGTTCAAAAATTTGTCCGGCTTTGCACAGATGCTTCGAACGGCGAACACCCTCGGCCCGCGGATCAAGGAGATGCGCGAGCACCTGGGGCGTCAGATCGCTACCGGCAGTTCGGGAGGCAACGCCGTCGAGGTCGAATTGACCGGCCTAGGCGAAGTGCTTCGCGTCCGCCTGGCCCACGATCTGGTGGCTCAAAACAACGTCGAATTGCTCGAGGAACTGATACCGGTGGCGATGAACGAGGCCCTTTCCAAGGTTCGCAAGATGCACGTTGACATGGCTCGCGAAGCGACCGGCGGCATCGACCTGCCGGGGCTCGACGAGGCCTTGGCCGGACTGTAACGGATCGCACGAAAGTTTGTGACGCAGCCATCATGGAATTCTCCCAATCGGTCGCCGACCTTATCGAGCATCTCGGGCGGTTGCCCGGCATTGGTCGCAAGTCGGCCGAGCGACTCGCCTATCATTTGCTGCGGACGAACAAGGCCGAGGCGCTCGCGCTGGCCGACGCGATCCGCAGCGTGCGGGAGAATGTCCACTACTGCTCGGTATGCTTCAATCTGGCCGAGGGCAAGCTCTGCAACATCTGCAGCGATCCGCGCCGCGACCAGACGCTGCTGTGCGTCGTTGAACAGCCCCGCGACTTGATCGCGCTCGAACAAGCCAGCGCCTTCCGCGGGCTGTATCACGTGCTGCTGGGCCGCATATCGCCGCTGGAAGGAGTCGGCCCCGAGCAGATCACGGTCGGCCCGTTGGTCGAGCGCGTGCGCCGCGGCAACTTCGTCGAGATCATCATGGGCACCAATCCGACGGTCGAAGGGGACGGCACCGCGCTGTTCATTTCAAACCAGCTGGCCGAGTTCCCCGTGCAGATCACGCGTCTAGCCCGCGGTGTGACCAGCGGCAGCATGCTCGAACACGTCAACAAAGACATTCTCGCCGACGCTCTCGTCGGCCGCCAAAAGCTTTGAAGGTCAAATGACAGCCGGGACGGCTGTGGGAACGTGCGAGTGAAGACGGGCGCGGAACTACGCGGCGATGTCCAGCGAATTGAATGACAGCCGGGACGGCTGTCCTACTTTTCGCTGCAATCGCTACGAAGGGGCGTTGGCGCTTCTGGGGCGGCAAAGTTTCTGCAAGCGGCAGCTCTTGCGCAAAGAGTCGCGGGGCAAGCGGACGATATCCACCAACAGCCCGCCGCTGCCAACGGGGGCTGTTTCTCGAGCCGATCCCACTTCAACGCAGAAAGGAAAAGTGCTGATGCCGACCGCCAAGTCCGCTGCGCCTGCCCGCGCACTTTCTCCTTGGAATGTTGAAGCGACTGCCGCAGCTGGCCCCTTGTTGGTGCAGTGCGGAGACGGAAAAGTGCTGCGCATCGATGCGGCCCACCGCCCGCTGCCGGCCCCGGCCGGCCAGTTGTCATGGACGACCTACGTCATGCCCGTGCCAGCCGCGATGAAGCGCCGCGCCTCGAGTCCGCAGAGCGCGCGACGACGACGCTTTTATCCCGCCCAGTGGCGGAGAGTCGCCGCGCCGACCATCAGCCGTCTGGTCGAAGCGCACGGAGAATCGCTGGAGTGGATCGGTTGGGATCGTTCATTGCCGCGGCTGTACCTATCGGTCGAGCAGTTGACGCGCGCCGTCGTCGACTTGCTGCAAGCAATTTTGGATAAGACCGACCACAGCCGCGGCGGGCGCAGCGCGGAGAGCGCCAGCAGCGCACCGGCCGGCCCGGGGACGATACGGATGCGGGCCACCTGGCAAAGCGGGGCGACGCAGGCTCTGGTCATCGCGATCGAGCACCCGCACTTGCCTCCGTCACGATCGCTAGTGGCGGCCACCAACGGCCCGCTGTCCGACTCGTTTGCCAACTTCGACTGCGCCAGTCATGAAGACCTGGTGCGCGTGCGCAGCGCAGTCGATGCGCTCGGCGGTTCGCTCGAAGCGCGGCCCGCGCATACCGGTGGCACCGTCTTTCGTCTGAGCGTGCCGGTCGACGATTGCTCGGCATTGGTGCGGGCCTGGCTGGACCAGATCTCGCGCAGCGGTAGTCTTGCAGCGCGTCCGTCCCTGTTCATCATCGGCCGCCGCCAGCGGGAAACGCTCGAGCAGCTCGACGCCGTCGACGCCCGCTTGCAGCAATTGGCTGGCCGCGGGGCGCTGGTCTACCGCGCGGCCCGAGGACGCTGGCTGTGGTTGACGACCGTCGACAGTTTGCCCAGCGAGCTCGTCAGCGATGCATGGCATCAGCAACTGGTCGGCCGCTGGAGCCCAGCCAACTCGGAGCGTCAATTTCATACCTCCGGCGCGCAGCGGCAGACGACAGTCGCCACTGCCGACCTCGTTCGAGCCATCCTTGCGCGGATGGACTTTGTGCTTGGCCGCCGTGTACCGCCGCTGGATTCTCTCGACGCGCCACGCGCTCGCTCGGCGCAGCGCCGCATCGACCGCGGCGTGGCTTCTACGCCCCTCGATCGCGCGCGGCGACCGCTGCCGCATCTCGCCCGCAAAACTTCTGTCGAAGCGCCGCTGGCGCACGCGCGTCGCTGGCGCTACCCGATCTGAAAAACCCACACTGGCGCGGACGACCAGCAGCCCGTTGGCGCTCTTGACAAAGTTTCGGCGCGGTAATTAATTTCGAGTAGTGGAGGGTGATCATCTAGCGCCGGAGGTACCCTATGTTGAGTGATGGGACTGCGTCTGAGCTTCAACGATTCTTCACCGGCTTGAGCGAGTATGTTTTTCACTCGCAGTTGGGAGTAGTCGATACGCAACTGGTCGACTACGTCAGCGATCTTCTCGTACGCTTCAGTCGCACCGATACGATGCACCGAGTGCGGCTGCTGGACGGCAAGCGTGCAACCGAGGTCGTGGCGATGATTGCGGAAGCCGAAAAGCGCTTGGGCGAAGCCCGCCGCGAGGTCCACCGACATATCGGCGATTACACCCTCTTCTGGACAGGCGTCTATCCCGAGGCGCTCCGCGAGCTGCAGTCGAAAGATACCGGCGACCAGTTCATCAGCTACTGTGCGCAGGGCAAGCGAGCCTACCGGATAGCCAGCGACATTTCGTGCGAGGGCCGCCAAGTGTCTAGCGAGTTGCTGATGCGGCTAAGCAATCAATTCGAGATGTGCGCCTATGGCCTGCGCGAAATACGCCGCGAGTGGGAACGCCGCGACGGCGACGGCCGCAGCGAGGTCCCCTTCTTACTGATGTGATCTCGCGGATGTGATCGCGCTGACGTGATCGCGCTGATGCGATCACCTTCAGCCGGGCGGCAAACGGTGGCCCAGCTTTTCACGCTTGGTCGCCAGGTAAGCCGCGTTGTGCGGATTGGCGCTAGAGATGATGGGCACCTGGTCGACAACCCGCAGGTCGTAACCGCGCAGATTGAACGCTTCGGTCTTTTTCGGGTTGTTGGTCAGCAATCTCAGCTCGCGCAGCCCCAGGTCCTTGAGGATCTGCATGCCGACGCCATAGTCGCGCATGTCGGCCTTGAAACCGAGCTTGTGATTGGCCTCGACCGTGTCAAAGCCCTGTTCCTGGAGTGCATAGGCGCGGATCTTCTGGGCCAGTCCGATGCCGCGGCCTTCCTGAGGCAAGTACACCAGGACGCCTCGCCCCTCAGCTGCGATCATCTCCAGCGCCATGCTCAACTGGTCGCCACAATCGCAGCGCAGCGATTGCAATAGATCGCCCGTAAAGCAACTGCTGTGCATCCGAACCAGCGGCGCCGGTCCGCTGGTGTCGCTCGTAAAATCCCCTTTGAAGATCGCGATCGGTTCCTGCGATTCGAACTGGACCTGATAGACGGCGATTTCGAAATCACCGTAGCGCGTCGGCAATTTTGCTTGGGCAACGCGCGAGACCAATTTTTCATTCACGCGGCGGTGCGCAATCAGTT
>JBQCJB010000826.1:0-12312 GCA_051953155.1 Aureliella sp.
CTCCACCACCGGGGACACTCCATCACCCGCCATCCAGCATGGGGGACACCGCATTTTGCGGTTGACCTGCCGGGCGAGTGACTGAATTTCGCTGACTGCTTAGCCGCCTGAACATCGACGCGCTAATTGACAGCATCTCGCCTGCGGCCGGCTAAGGCAGCCGGCTAGAAACGAGGGTGATCATCTGTGCGCTCTTGAAGCCCTTCCACCACAGGGCACACTCCACTTTTTCTTCCGTCCCGTCCGGCAAACTGGGGGCACTGCACTTTTTCTTCCGTCCTGCCCCACCGGGGACACTCCACCACCGGGGACACTCCACCACCGGGGACACTTCCACCACCGGGGACACTCCACTTTTTCTTCGTAGGATGTTGTTCCGGTTCGGAGTGCAAAAGCGAGTCGGACTGAAGACGTTGGCTTCAGGTTTGGTATACGTTTCAGCGAAGTGGTATATTCGTCGGTGCAAGGGGTTCAAACATAGCGGCCCCATGCCGCGCCGCTTTTGTAGGCCGCTCGCTTCGAGTGCACCGTAACCGAGGATAACATGGAGATACGCCGCTTTGAAAGCAAGGACGAACTGGCGGTAAAGGAACTTTGGAATCGGTGCTCGCTCACTCGTCCATGGAACGATCCGAGCAAGGACATTGCCCGGAAGCTCCAAGTTCAAACGGGATGGTTTCTCGTCGGAGTCCTTGATGAGCAAGTCATTGCGACCATCATGGTAGGCTACGACGGCCACCGCGGATCGGTTAATTACTTAGCGGTCGACACCAACCATCGGAGAAAGGGATTAGGCAACGCCTTGATGGCCGAAGCGGAACGATTGCTCCGGGAAATTGGTTGTCCAAAGATCAATTTGCTGGTTCGTCGTGACAACAAAGAGGTGATCGCTTTTTATGAAAAACTTGGGTTCGGCCAAGACGCGGTTGTGAATCTGGGCAAGCGACTGATTGCTGACACTTAGTCGATTTTGGTCCGTTTGAAAACTTAGGATTTGAAGCATGACGACGAAACGTTTCCGTTTTTCTATTCGTCATCTTTTGCTGCTTACCGTGGCTATCGCCATGGTCTCTGCCTTGATTGCTTCATTCGGAAGCCAGTTTTTGTGGGCGTCGCGACACGTTTTTGTTCAGCGCTATCAAGCATTGACCGAAATCGACAATAGCTCAGTCACCAGCGACTGTGAACTTTCTACATGTGAATTCAATGGGTTGTCGTTCGCTGTTCCCACCAGCCTGATTGGCTCGGCGCGAATTACTCGGGCTACTTCAACAGACGTTTGGCTGGTATTCGAGGACGCGACGCGAAAACTGCACATCCCACTAATAACCAAAGACCTGCGGACTTTGATGGCGAGTCGGCCGACGGAACTGAAAAAGCTTTCATCGACTCAATTGTTAGCGCTGTCAGTTTCCGCAGCGTCTGACGATTTCTCATTTGCGATGGGTAGAGGCGAATTGAGAATTCACGAATGGGCAATCGAGACCCGCAAGCTGTTGGGCTTCGAGGTTCAGAACATGGACCGCTATTCGCGAATCTCTGGCCCAAGCGTCGATGCCATCTTGATCTCCGCCGATCCCGCGGCCATCGACTCCAGCGGTCGCTTGCGTTCCATTCTGTTTTGCGAGTCGGCGGACCATCAACGTTTCGGAACGATTTGGTTTGGCGATTTACGACAAGTCGAAGCGGGTTGGATCGACTCGGTTGCCAAGAGCGTTGCCTTCACCTCCGGTGACTGGTTGGCACCAACTGAGCTTTCGCGACTAAACGACGCAGAGATCTTATCACGAATCAGCGTATCCGGCCTGCAAACGAAAGTGCAATGAGCAGCTTACCGAGCGCGCCCCGTGATGCAGCAAGAGCCGAAGGACACAACCCCAAACAAAGTGGTAGACCTGCCGCCGCGATTCGGCCCGTTTCTAATTGGTACGCTTCTTGGAGCGATTGTGGCCGTTGCCATTGCCGCTTTCGGCCTACAGGCGATTAACGCCGGCCGTTCCGGTCGCAGCCATACGTCTGTATTAATCGTTGCCTTCGGGATCACAGTAGCCGGTGCTGCGCTTGGAGTCGTTGCTGAGCAATTGGTGCGTCACCCTGCGCTAGCCAAACGCGTCTGGCTTCGTCACGCCGTACGTCCGATTCTGTATTGCAGCGTTCCCTATATGATCGTTGCCGCATCCGTTGGCTATTTTGGCGATCCGAGACTGGTTGGCGGGTTTTGGTTCTTTTACTGCGTTGTCGGCGTTCCATTTCTCGGTCTTCTTGAAGCGTTCAATCCGCGGCATCACCGTCGCTAGCGATCTCGTAGGCCCAGCGCCAATTGCTTCTGCAAGTGCTGCGCTTGCCGCTGCGAAAAAGGTCTCGCTCACGCGCTCTTGCACTTGCGCAGTTGTTGGCGGAAAGCTCGGCTCAGGCGGCTTTGGAAGCGATAGGGATTCGACACGGCGGCCACAGTACGCGTCGGCTTTTGCCGCTGATCGATCGGAAGACGCGTCGGTCGCTCTGGTCGACTCGCCGCGCCATGTCGGCAATCATCGAGATCCCGTGACCAAGCGATACCAGCTCTTGAACCATCGCCAATTGGCTGGCCCGCTCGACAGATACCGGCTGCGGCTGGAAGCAAAGTTGCCAACACAACGTCACGATCGCGTCCTACACCACCGGGGATACTCTACACCACCGGGGACACTCAACTTTTTCTTTCGGTCTAGGGAAGAAAATGAGCTCCGACGGTGAGCCCACCGACGCGGAGTTCCCACCACCACCGGGGACACAGCATTTCTTCGGTTGACGTGCCGCGCGCGTGACTCCATTTCGCTGACTTCTTAGCCGTCAGAACATTGACGATTGTTGGAAAGCATCTCGCCTGCGGCCGGCCACGGCACCCGGCTAGAAATGAGGGTGATCATCTGTGCGCTCTTGAAGCCCTTCTATCATGCATGCAGATCCAATGTGCATGAAAGGAGCTGTAGTCGACATGAGCAGAAAGCCCAGGGCCGAAATCTTTGCACCCGACCAGATTGCCACGGTCCACGTGATGAACCGCGTCGTGCGGCGGTGTTTCCTGGTGGGGACCGACTCGATCTCGGGCAAGGACTACGATTACCGCAAGGACTGGTTCGAAGTGGAACTTGAGCGAGCAGCGGCTTACTTCGGCATCGACTGCTTAAACTTTGCGATTCTCTCGAACCACTTTCACTTGATGTTAAGGTCGCGGCCCGACGTGGTCACCAGCTGGGATGACCGCGAAGTGGCTAGGCGGTGGCTGATGCTCTGTCCGACTCTGGCGAAGAAAAAGGGCTCCGGCGGTGAGCCCACCGAAGCGGAGCTCAACTCGATCGTCGCGGATAAGGCTCTGGTGACCGAGCTCCGGTCCCGGCTGAGCGATATCTCGTGGTGGATGCGATTGATCTGCCAGCGGATCGCCCAGCGAGCCAACCTCGAGGACGGCCAGACCGGCAAATTCTGGCAAGGGCGCTTTGAAGTCGTGCGACTGCTGGACGAGGAGGCGATTCTGGCCGGGGCGGCCTATATCGACCTCAACCCGATCCGGGCCGCGATTGCCGAGACGCTCGAGCAGAGCGAGCACACGTCGTTGCAGCGACGGATCGAAGCGTTGCGGCGGGACTTGGCGCTGAGGACCCCGGACGGCCAAGAGCCAGCCGATGCACAAGGGCCGCGGCCCGATGCTTTCTTAGCGCCGCTGGAAATCGACGAGCGAAGCGATGAACTGGGAGCAGCGCCCAGCGCCACGGGCAAGCGGTCGAGCGACAAGGGATTTCTCGGGATGCCGTTGGCTGGCTACCTGGAGCTGCTCGACTGGACGGCCAGGCAGCTAGTGCCGGGCAAACGCGGGGCGACGCCCAGCGACGCGCCGCCGATCCTCGAGCGTCTCAAGCTGGAGCCGGCGGTGTGGTGCGAGCTGGTGAGCGGCTTTAGGCGGCTGTTCAGTTTGGTGGCTGGCCGGCCTGAGCACGTCGACAGCTACCGCAGCCCGACTCGTGGCAGCCGTTTCTACCTCCCAACCGCCGCCCGCCACCTGCTCGGCGGCTAAGCACTCCGCTTCGCCTCGGCTGCCGATCAGCAAGCTGCCTCTTCCCAAGAGCGGCCGATCACTCTCAGCTCGACGCCGTTGCCATTGTTGCTTCTCGGTACGCCCGCGCTCTTCGTGGAAGATTCCCTCTCATCCGGCCTGCAAGGATGTTCTGAGGCATCCACACCAATCAACCGCTGCCTCAGAATAGGGCATCGCTGCTGTGATTCGCACGCGTGCCGCTGTGGCCCGCATTCTTCCTCCGCCGCCAGCCATCCGGATATGATACCTGCCCGCGGCTTTGGGCAGGGCGCGTCAGGAGTTTCGCAGGCGGCAAATAGACTACCGCGGACAACCTAGCATTTCGTATGCTCCCGGTTAGGCGCTGTGTCCCTAGAGATCCGGAGTGCAGTGTTGCGAGTAACGTGGTGTGTCCCTAAAAATCCGGAAGCAGAGCTTCGGTGCCCGCCCCCGCCAAAGGGAAGTGTCCCCGGTTTAGTCAAGTGTCCCCAAAGTGCAGTGTCCCCGGTCTAGTGTTGGGTTTAGTGGTGTGTCCCCGGGTTTAGTGGTGTGTCCCCGGGTTAAGTGGTGTGTCCCCGGGTTAAGTGTGTCCATTTCGAGTCCTGTCCGGACCCTGAACCGGACTGGAAGACCGTCAACCCGGGGAAGTTGCCGGACGCAGCGACGCCGCTGAGCGAACATTGAGTAACCCTACCCAACGTATAATCTAGCTATGCACCGCGGACCGCGAACGGTGCTGGCTTGGGATGGTCAATCACCCGCGGCGACGCGGGCGGGGCGTTTGGTCTCAAGAGAATTTCTGCGATGAGTGAAAACGATCAGGAGCGTTCGCTGCCGACAGCGCTGATTGTCGCAACGGCGTTGCTATGTTTGTTCGTGGCGTTCTGCGTTTTCATTTACGTTAGCGGCTCGCGCAGGTACGGAGGAACTCGACCTGAGCTGATCGGTGACTGGTACGGAGAATCGAATAACAAAATCCAGTTTTCCGTCGACGGGACAGGCTTAGGATACATCGGCGGCCAACCGCCACAATTCTTTCGTTGGAGTGAGTCCAAGGGGACGCTTCGAATCATTTTCGAGCCTCGTCAAAAGTCGCTGGCGATTATGGCTCACCAAATACTTGCTAAGCTTCGAGGGACACCCGTATTCAATGTAGATTCATACCGCATCGAATCTCTGACTACCGATGCAATGACCTTGTCGGACCCATCGACGGGCCGCATGCTTCAATTCCGTACCATCGGGTCGGTCCAGTGAACTGCGGAACACCTTGGCTCTGCAGTCGGACAGCCGTCCCGACTGTCCTAACTTATCTCGTTGCGTCACCTCATCAACTTCGCTTCCCAGCGAGTGCCTGCCAGCTTTCCACCAGCCTCGCCCCTCACCTCGCGGCCGGTCTATAATATCCGTCAGGAAATTTGGTCGGTAAGAAGTCGGATGTCGGAAGCGGTCTCGAATGTCACGCACAACAGCACGTTTTATCCACCGAGCAGTCGTCGAACTGCTTCTCTTGGGCGCCTTGGCGCTTAGCCCGAGCACGGGCTTGGCTCAGTCGGCCAACGACCTGCCGCTGGCTGACCGTAAGGCCGAGGCGGAAAGCTTCTTTCGCGAGCGCGTCGCTCCCTTCATCAAAACGTATTGCCTCGAGTGTCATCAGAACAAGCGACCGACTGAGGCTGGCTTGAACTTCTCACCGGCCCTGAAAAGCCCGGGGCATGCTGCGTTTAGCGAGAAGTGGAAAAAGGCAGTCGCCAGGGTGAAGACGCATGACATGCCGCCGGAAACGATGGAACAGCCGACCGAGGAAGAACGCCAGATGTTCCTCGAGTGGATCGACAAGGTCAAATATCTCAGCCCCAAGGATCCGGGCTCGTTTGTCATTCGGCGTCTAACCAAGACCGAATACGGCAACACTCTCCGCGATCTGTTCGGCGTCGATGCCAACATCGCCGAGCCGTTGCCAGACGAAGTTGCCGGCGAGGGGTATCTCAATTCGCTCTCACCGCTTCAGCTCGAGCAGTACCTCGCGATCGCCGATGAAGTGCTGCACCAATTCTTGCCGTCCGGCGGACACGAGGGCCGGCGCGACAACGCAAAACTCTCAGCTTCCTCCCGCCAAGCGCTGCCCGCAACGTCAAGAATTGATCGAGCCTGGTTCGACGCATCTCCGGCGGCAGCGGATGACGCTCAGGCTGAGGCACGAAAGGTTGCCAAGTTACTGGCGAAGAAAGTATATCGCCGTCCGCCCTCGGACGCCGAAATCGAGGTGCTGGTCGACGTATTCGAACTGGGACAACAAAACGATCTTGCCTATCCGGCAGCCTTGCGTTTGATGCTCAAGGCAATGCTGGTTTCTCCTCAATTCATCTTTATTACGCCGGTTGCGGTCTCAGACGACGCGGGTGAGATCGTACCGCTTGACGATTATCAACTCGCCTCGCGGTTGTCTTACTTGCTGTGGGCGACGATGCCCGACGACGAACTAATGCGGTTGGCGGATTCTGGCAAACTGCACGAGCCAGCGATTCTTACAGCGCAGGTCGAACGCATGCTGGCGGATGCTCGCTCACGCGCCTTGTTCGATGGCTTTGGAGCCCAGTGGCTCGGGCTGGGCGATCTGGTCAGCAAACCATTTGATCCAGAACTGTTCCCGGAGATGACCGGCCAGACGCGGGCGGCGATGGTCGACGAAGTACGGCTGTTTTTCGAGCATGTATTGCGTGAGAACCACAGCATCGTTCGTTTCATCGATAGCGATTACACCTTCCTCAATGAGAACCTGGCGCGGATCTACGGTCTGGAAAGGACCGTCATAGGCGCCGAGATGCGTAAAGTCCAGTTGGCCGATGCGAACCGTGGAGGCATCTTGGGCATGCCCGCGGTGCTGGCGGCGACCTCGATGCCCAACCGCACCAGCCCTGTCAAACGCGGCGTGTGGGTGCTGGAACAAGTGCTCGGCGAGCGCGTGCCGGCTGCTCCCCCCGATGTTCCGGCTTTGGAAAAGCAGGACCAGAAGTCGGTCGCCAATTTGACCTTGCGCGAGCGGACCGAGCTGCATCGCTCCGAGCCCGTGTGTGCCAATTGCCATCGGCTGCTCGATCCGATCGGATTCGGCCTGGAGAATTTCGATGCCATCGGCCGCTGGCGTGATCAAGACGACAACGGCAAGCCGATCGATGCGTCGGGGGAACTGCCGGGAGGCAGCCATTTTTCCAACCCGCGCGAGCTGAAGGCTATGATCGCCGGACGCTCAGATGACTTCGCTCGAAATCTAGTTGAGAAGCTGTTAGCTTATGCATTGTGCCGGAAACTGGAAGGCTATGACGCAATCGTGGTCGACGACTTGCTCCGCGAGCTCTCGCAAGACGGCTACCGCATGCGGTCGCTCGTCACTGCGGTCGTCACCAGTTATCCGTTTACGCATCGCCGAATTGAGAGATAGGCCCCTTCCATGAGCAGAAAAGCAATTCTTGATCGCCGCAGTTGCCTCAAAGGTGTGGGCGCCGCGCTAGCGTTGCCTTGGTTGGATGCCATGGGTTGGGCTGAGACGAGCGAGAGCAAAATCGCCAAGCCGCCTGTTCGGCTGGGGTTCATGTATATGCCGCATGGTGTGATTATGGACCAATTCTGGCCCACCGACGCGGAGAGTTTCCTTTCTTCGCCCCCTCCGGCGCTCGAGTCACTGCGGCCGGTGCTCGATCAGTGTCTCATGGTGAAGGGCATCTCCGGCGTGCCGATCTCGCCATATAACGGCGCGCCGCACGCGCTCGAGCTGTCAACCTGGCTGACGGCAACGCTGCCCGACCCTGAAAAGCGCGACGAGATCAGCATTGCAATCTCCGCCGATCAGATTGCAGCCAATTACGTGGGAGCCTTTACGACGTTGCCGTCATTAGAACTGGCCACGATGCCGCAAACCTGGAAAGAGAATCAGGAAGGACTGAACGAGGCCTACTATTCCCACTGCAGCTTTCGCTCGCCGACCCAGGCAGTCCCTGCCGAGACCAATCCCCGAAATGTGCTGAATCGCTTATTCAACAAGCAGGAACAGGACGGAGGGCGGGCTGCGACCGGGATGAGCTCTCTGGACCGAAACATGCTGGACTTGGTCCTTGGTGGTGCCCGGGATCTGCGACGCACATTGTCGCCGACCGACCAACACAAGCTGGACGAATACCTGGACAGCGTACGTTCGGTCGAACGGCGGATTGCCGCTATTGAAGCACGTCAGAAGGAGGCGGCCTTGGAGAAGGCAGGCGTTCGTTCCAGCCGCCGTCACGATTCGGATTCCCCGCCCATCGAAATTAAGATCCCGGAGGGTGACCGCCGCAGCGAGTACATGCAGGTGATGTGCGACCTGAACGTGCTGGCGTTTCAAAACGACACCACTCGGGTCTCGACCTACATCGGTTCGACCCCGAACGGCGTGTCCTATCCAGAGCTCGGCTTCAACGACCAACATCATTCTCAGACTCACCACAACAACGAACCGAAGAAAGTTGGAAAAGTCGCCGCCATCACGGCGTTCAACATCGAGCAGTTCGCCTACATGGTGAAGACGATGCACAGCTTGCGGGAAGGGGACGGCACGCTCCTGGACAACTGCATCATGATGTGGGGCTCGGGCCTCGAAGATGGCAACACGCACACTCGAGAAAACCTGCCATTCATCATTGCCGGTCGGGGTGGCGGATCGATCAACACGGGCCGCTTCCTGCCGAACGTCAAGGGAAATCAGGGCGATTTGCTGTCCACCCTGCTGACTTGTGCCGGTATTCCGCTGGACCGCCCCGTCGGGATCGCCACCAAACAACTATCAGAGATCATGGCCAAAGCCTGAGGCGTAACAGCTCTCTTCAGCGGCCCGATTGCAGCGGCCGCTTGTCAACTGCCGCATTGCAGCCGCCCCATTTCAGCAGCCGCGGGCATGGTGCGGTCATGGCTCGGACCGTCGGCTCCTGTGCCCACGAGCAGCCGGTCCTGCCGGGCGGGCTCGAGTGCGCGCAGAGAAAACCCCAAGATTCTTGGGCCAGCTTGTCGATCATCGCCGCTGGCAATCGACGAAGTAGTAGTACAGAGGCGGCCAGCGATCGTTGGCTCCGGCCTCAATCGAGTTGCAATGGGGACAAAGGAAGGACATGAGCATGCGAGCCAAGAATACGATCTGCCTTTGGTACGACCGCGGCGCCGAGGAAGCGGCACGCTTTTACGCAGAGACCTTTCCCGATTCGTCGGTCGACGCGGTGCATCTGGCCCCCGTCGACACTCCGTCGGGGAAGAAAGGCGAGGTGTTAACCGTCCAGTTCACGGTCATGGGCATTCCCTGCCTCGGACTCAACGGCGGACCCGACGTCAAGCACAACTGGGCGTTCTCGTTTCAAGTCGCAACCGCCGACCAGGCTGAAACCGATCGCTACTGGAATGCGATCGTCGGCAACGGCGGAGAAGAGAGCATGTGCGGCTGGTGTAAAGACAAATGGGGCATCTCCTGGCAGATTACGCCGGTCGTTCTCCTCCAAGCGACGACCGATCCGGATCCTGCAGCTGCCAAGCGTGCGTTCGAGGCAATGATGCAGATGAAAAAAATCGACGTCGCTGCCATTGAAGCGGCGCGCCGCGGTTGATGCGACGCAGTTGAACCGAACACACCGCCTTCTCTCGACGACAGGATACCAGCCCAGTGGCACGATTACTTGTTCGCGGTTACACGATCTCGCTCGATGGATACGGAGCCGGTCCGGATCAATCGTTGGAAAATCCGCTGGGCGTGGGCGGCGAAAAGCTGCATGGCTGGTTGGTCGGCACGCGCACCTTCCGGCGCATGCAAGGTAAGGAGGGCGGCGATGTCGGCGTCGACGAAGATTTCGCAGCCCAGAGCATGGCAGGGATCGGAGCGTGGATCCTGGGCCGCAATATGTTCGGCCCGGTACGCGGTCCGTGGCCCGACGATGCGTGGCAGGGCTGGTGGGGTAACGATCCACCCTACCACGCGCCCGTTTTCGTGCTTACGCACCACCGTCGACCGCCGCTGCCAATGGACGGAGGAACAGTCTTTCACTTCGTTACCGAGGGGATCGAAGCGGCGCTGGAGCAGGCGCGAGCTGCTGCGGGCGACCGAGACATTCGGCTACTCGGCGGTGCCGCCACCATCGGCCAGTATTTGCGGGCTCGCCTGGTCGACGAGCTGCATTTGGCGGTGTCGCCGATCCTGCTAGGCTCCGGAGAGCGCCTGCTGGCAGGCATCGATCTGCCCTCGCTCGGCTACGAGTGCACGGCATGCGTCCCGACTGCCAAGGCCGTACACTACACCGTGGCCAGGACAAAAGCCTGAGACCCAGCTGCGATCTTGGGATGGAATCTGTTTGTTCCGGGAAACGATGGCTTCGGAAAGGCGATGGGAGCAAAGCAAAGACAGCCCGAGTTGTACGACCCAAGTCAGGGCTGTGAGGCGCTGCGCGTTCGAGAAATTCACACCGATGGCTCCGAGTACGAGCCTTCTCGAACAAACTACTTCGCGGTTTATCGGATTGATTCGGGGAAGGGCACGCTTGCGGTCGATGACGCTTGCCATCGCTTCGGTCCGAAGTCGTTGATTTGCGTCGTACCTTACCAGTACGTCCGCTTCGAATGCGAACAACCCCTTGTCGGTAGCTTGGTCGAGTTTCACGCCAACTTCCTGTGCGTCGAAACCTTTCATGCCGAAGTCGGCTGTGCGGGCCGCGTCTTCAATGATCCCTACGGCATTCCCGTCATTTCGCTGGACGATTCTTCGGATGCGGAGATGTCGATTTTGTTCGCTCGTATCACCCGCGAGCAGACCGACCGAGATTTGGCTTTCGCCGAAGCATCGTTGGCGTATTTGAAGGTGTTGCTCATCCACGCGACACGCCTGAAGATCGACGGCAGTGCGTCCTGCCAGACGACGGCGGCCACTCACCGCCACCCGGTGTTGTCGAGTTTGAGCACCTTGATTGAGGAGCGTTACTGCGACTGGCATTCACCGGTCGACTACGCCAAGGCGCTTTGCGTCACGCCTAAGACGCTGGGCCGACTGGTTCGCCAGCACCTCGGTACGACGCCGACCGATCTGATCCGACGACGAATTCTGACCCACGCGAAATGGCAATTGCTGCACACGCTGAAGTCGGTGAAAGAGATTGCCGCCGAAGTTGGCTACGCTGACGAGTTGTATTTCAGCCGAATGTTCAAGAACGCGACTGGAGTTGCCCCGACCTATTTTCGAGAGTTCGAAACGGCGATTCGAGGGGGAAGCAATCTGTCCATGCATTCGAGCTGATCGTCCATTCTGCCGCCAGCCGCAGCCGCCGATAATTCGGCGAACGAGCGGATGACATTGGCAGTTCATGGTTGTCGCCGCTCCAGGTCGAATTCTGCATTTGGAGAGTGACGATGCGAAAATTGTTGGAACTGGCTGCGAGGGCGGATCGAATCGGCGTGACGTTGACTCGCCTGGGGCTGATCGTTGTGTTTCTGTGGATCGGTGGACTCAAAGCCGCACGTTACGAAGCGGACGGTATTATCCCGTTTGTCGCGAACAGCCCCTTGATGAACTTTTTGATCGCCGATGCTGAAAACTACAAGTCCCATAGGAACCCGGAAGGTGCGTTGGTCCCGGAAAACAGAGCCTGGCATGAAGCCAACGGTACTTATCGATTCGCCTACGGACTGGGGTCGGTAATTGTGCTGTTCGGTCTGATGCTCTGCCTGCACCCCTGGCTACCGCAAGTGGCCGCCCTCGGCAGCTTTCTTATCTTCCTGATGTCTTTTGTGACGCTGTCGTTCTTGATTACGACTCCTGAGTGTTGGGTGCCCGCCCTTGGCGATGCGCAGCATGGGTTTCCGTATCTGAGCGGGGCAGGGCGGCTGGTGCTCAAAGACTCCATCATGCTGGGTGCTGCTCTGGTAACGATGGCCGACTCGGCACGCAAATTTCTCGACAAATCTGGCCCGAGCCGCAGCGTATAAGCATGTAGGCACAATTCATCCGCGTTGTGGCGGCGTGCTCGGTGGGGCATTAGAATGCCCAGCGCCGCCGCTTGGCACGCCGTTGTATCGGAGGACTCGCCTGACCATGTTCCGTTTTCTCGCCATTCCCGCTTGCGCGTGCCTATGTTTTTTCCTTGTGCCAGCCTGGGGGCAGGACGAGCGGCCGCGGGTGATTATCGAGACGGATGCCGGTGGGGATCCCGACGACGAACAGTCGCTGGTGCGATTGCTGGTCTATGCCAACGAATTGG
>JBQCJB010000827.1:0-2202 GCA_051953155.1 Aureliella sp.
CGGTGCCGTGGTCATGATCGAAAACGCCGCCCGCCGCGCAACCCGCTACCAGCGCGAGCACGGCCAACGCCGCGTGCCGCTGGAGATCTTTCGCGAATCGGCCCGCGAGGTCGGCACGCCCATTCTGTTCGCTGGCTTGATCGTGATCATCGTCTTTCTGCCGATCCTGAGCCTGCAAGGGATGGAAGGCAAGATGTTCCGTCCCATGGCCTTTACCTTTATGTCGGCGCTGTCGTCGGCGCTGGTGCTGTCGGTGACCGTCATGCCGGTGATGGCCTCGCTGTTTCTAGCTCGCCGCATGCGGGCTCGCGAGACATTTCTGGTGCGGTGGATCAAGCAAGCGTACACGCCGATGCTGGCCTTTGCGATTCGACGGCCGGCAGCGATGTTCTTCTCATCGGTTGGACTCTTCTTCCTCAGCGTGGCCATCGCCGCGGGCTTTGGCGTCGAATTCGTTCCGAAACTCGACGAGGGAGACATCGCGATTCAGGCGACCCGCCTGCCCAGCGTCTCTCTCGAAGCCTCGCTCGACATGACGCGAGCAATCGAACGCACGCTGCTCGAGTTCCCCGAGGTGGAGAGCGTCATTTCCAAAACAGGCCGGCCGGAAATTGCCAACGATCCGATGGGCGTCCACCAGACCGACATCCTGGTTCGGCTCAAACCCACCGACCAGTGGCCCGAGGGCTCGACCAAAGCGGCACTCGTGGAAGCGATGCAAGAGAAACTGGTCACCTCGGTGCCGGGCAACGCGTACAGTTTTACTCAGCCGATCGAGCTCCGCGTGCAAGAGCTTGTCGCCGGTGTTCGCTCCGATGTCGGCTTGAGTCTGTATGGCGACGATTTGGAAGTTTTGAAAACGAGTGGCGACGAAATCGTCCGCGCGCTCAGTGGTGTTCCAGGCGCCGCGGACGTGCAGGCCCAGCAGATCGCCGGGTTGCCCTACATGCGCGTCATCGTCGATCGCGCAGCTCTGGGGCGTTATGGCATCAACGCGCGCGATGTCCTCGATGCGATCAGTTGCGTCGGCGGGTTGCCGATCGGCCAGGTCTTCGAGGGACAGCGTCGGTTTCCGATGCAGGTGCGGCTGCGTCCGGAGTGGCGTGAACATGCCGAGCAAGTTCGGCAATTGAAAATCGATGATCCGCAAGGACGCCAGATTCCAATTTCGCAACTGGCGACGATCGTCACCGAGGATGGACCGGCGGAGATTAGTCGCCATGCCATCCGCCGTCGCTTGTTGATCCAATGCAATGTCCGCGGCCGCGATCTGGCAGGCTTTGTCGCCGAAGCCCAACGCGTGGTGGCTGGCGAAGTTACTTTGCCCGCGGGCTACGCACTGGAGTGGGGCGGTCAGTTCCGCAATCTCCAAGAGGCTTCCAAGCGATTGGCGATCGCGGTGCCCGTCGCTTTGTTCCTGATCTTTTCGCTGCTTTATATGACCTTCAACTCGGTCAAGCTGGCGATGCTGATCTACTTGAATGTGCCGATCGCCGCCACCGGAGGCATCTTGGCGCTGTGGGTGCGCGGCATGCCTTTTTCGATCTCGGCGGGGGTCGGCTTCATTGCGCTGTTTGGCATCGCGGTGATGAACGGCGTGGTGCTGGTCGAGCACATTCGACATTTGCGGCATAGCGGTGCCAGCCAACTGAAGGCGGTGGTCAACGGAGCCGTGGATCGACTGCGACCGGTTCTCATGACCGCCGCCTGCGGCGCGCTGGGATTCATTCCGATGGCGGTCTCCGGCAGCGCCGGCGCCGAAGTGCAGCGGCCCCTGGCAACAGTCGTCATCGGCGGGCTGATCACCTCGACCTTGCTGACCCTCTTGGTGCTGCCGACGATCTACCGCTGGTTCGAACCCAAGCGGGCCGTCGCGCACGCAGACTGAGCGAGCGGCCGGCAGTGACGCGGCGAGCTTCACTGCCGGCTTGCGGGCCGTTCCGACAAGCGAAAGACGCGCGGCCGAAGGCTGCCTGCGGCCAGGAATTGATCGCTGCGGCCATGCACGGCGATCGCCAGGACAGGCGCGTCGCCCGCCTCTACGGTTTCGATCAACTGGAGAGATGCGCCATCGAGGATGCGCAGCCTGCCGTCATCGCAGCCAGCAATAAGTCGACGTCCGTCATGCGACCAGGCGATCGATCGGGGGATGCTCGGCAGTTTTACAAATCTCAGCAGCCTACCAATAGTCGGTTGCCATAA
>JBQCJB010000828.1:0-2227 GCA_051953155.1 Aureliella sp.
GGCGGCTGGCCAAGGGGCCCACACCTCGGGTGGTCGAACCGGTGCGCAGCCGGCGATTGCCAGCGATCACGGCCGTGCCCTGATCCTGCACGCTCACCGCACCGGTCATTCCAAAGCTCTGCACCGCGGGCAATTGAACGACCTGCGCCTGCGCGCGGCCGAGCCCCACGACCGGTGCCAAGACGAGAGCTAAGGCGGCCAACACAGTGACTGCCATGGCAGACCTCCGCATGATCGACGCGCGAGCCAGAGAGCACTGGCAAAACGAGGAAGCCGTCATTTCAAACCCGCGGTTGAGGTGGTGACAAACACTGTCGGACAAACTATTGATTATGATAGCCGGTCCCGGGGTTTGCCGCACCTGCATCCACGGTCTCCCCAAGCGTTCTCACCTCTCTTTTTATCTCTGCGGATCGAGTTCAACATGGCCCCTTCAGTACCGCCGCTCGGGTCGGCTCGCCGGCAATGGATGCCTAAGTTCACCGGCCGAGTGCTGGGCGTCGGCCTGGCAACGTCGCTGGCAATCGCAGCCCTAGTGCCAAGCGGCCTGCCGCTGGTCGCGCAGTCCCCCGGCCAGCGCTCGCCAGAGAGCGGTTCAGCGGCCAGCACACCGCCGCCGGCGCTGCGGATCGTTCAACTGCTGTGGAAAACGCAAAAGGCCAGCGCCGCGGCGGCGCTCGAAAAGCTGGTCGAGCAAAGCTTGGCGCGTGGTCAAGTTGCAGCCCTGCGTCCGCACTTTGCCCAGATGGCGGAGCGCTTGACAGAGCCGCTGGACGACCCGTCCGATCCCCGCTGGGTCGCGTCGGTGGCTGCGTTGGCGATCGCCGGCCAGCCGAGCGGAATGGCGCCTCTTCGAGCCGCCGTTGAGGGTACTCAGGCTGCCTCGAGCGTTGCCGTCGCCGCGAACCTGCCTCCTGCCAAACGCGAATTCTTGCTGCGCGCATGGTTGCAGGCCGATCCACAATCGTCGGTGGCCTGGGTACATGAAGTGCTGCGCCGCGCTGGCCGACCAGCCGCCGACGCGCCGTGGCTGACGACCGTCGCTCTGATGGGCCTCGAGGCCGACCGGCAGTCGACGACCCGACAGCTGATCGAACAGTGGGCCGATTTGCCCAAAGCTTTACAAGTGACACTCATCGAACCGCTGACCCAGCAAGCCGACTCGATGCGGCAGCTGGTCGATGCCGTCGCTGCGGGCAAGATTTCCAAGGACATGCTGAACACCAACCAGCTGGTCAAATGGTCCAGCGGCAACGATCCCGAATTGCGCTCGGCGATCGAGCAGGTTTGGGGCAAACTCCGCGTCGCCGAGGATGCGGACCGCAAAGCGATCGTCGCTCGGACGCTCAAGCTCCTCCGCAGCGGCAAAATCGGGCACCCGGTTGCCGGCGAGCAAGTCTTCAAACGCGTGTGCTCGCAGTGCCATCGCTTGCATGGCGAAGGCGTCGAAGTCGGTCCCGACATCAGCAGCAACGGTCGCGGCAGCTTCGATCAGTTAGTCTCCAATGTACTCGACCCGAGCCTGGTTATCGGCAACGCATTTATGGCCAAGACGGTGCTGACGGCCGATGGCCAGGTTCTCGCAGGACTGGTCGCCGCCGAAGATCCGCAGCGGATCACCTTGAAAACGCAGGGAGGCAAGCTGATCGAACTGGACCGCGAGGAAGATATCGACCAGATCAAGGACAGCGTCAAATCGCTGATGCCCGACGGGCTCGAGCAGCAAATGAACGAACAAGAACTGGTCGACCTGTTCGCCTACCTGAGCCTCGTGCGTCCATTGACTGCCGACGAAAACGACACTATCCCCGGCACGCCTGCAAAACTGCTTGACAGCGCCGCTCCATAAACGCGCAGGATTTAAAAAATCCCGAGCTGGTCGCGGGCGTCTTCGGTCATGCGATCCTGCGTCCATGGCGGGTCCATGACGACTTTGACGTCCACCTTGCCGACTCCCTCGAGCGCCTCGAGCACTTGCCGACTATTGCCGACCAGCTGCGGGCCGGCGGGGCACATCGGGCTGGTCATCGTCATTTCGATCCCGACATCCGTCTTGGCTGCGTCTTCCGCATTGGGCTGGAGATTGACTGTGTAGACCAGTCCCAGGTCGACAATATTGACGAACAGTTCCGGATCGATGACTTGCTTCAGTTGCTCGAGAACTTTTTCTTCGCAGATGGTATCAGACATCTTAGTGAACCTGGCTAAAACTGAACGGACGACGCGA
>JBQCJB010000829.1:0-2834 GCA_051953155.1 Aureliella sp.
TTCACCGCGCCGTCGCGTCCGGAGTTGCCGGCAGTCGGCGACCTCCAAGCTGGCCGCTCGCCGATCGACAGCTTCTTACTGGCCAAGCTCGAAACGCTCGGGCTGAGCCTATCGCCGGAAGCCGACCGTGCCACACTCATCAAACGCGTGGCGATCGATCTGACGGGGTTACCCCCGACGCCTGAGCAAGTCGAGGCGTTTGTTCGCGACCGGTCACCCGATGCGTACGAGCGGCTGGTCGACCGTTGGCTGAGCAGTCCGCGGTACGGCGAACGGCTCGCGCTGCCCTGGCTGGATGCGGCCCGCTATGCCGACAGCAATGGATTCCAACAGGACGGCGATACCTGGCAGTGGCTATGGCGGGACTGGGTCGTGCGTGCGCTCAACGCCGATCTCCCCTTCGACCAGTTTACGGTCTGGCAGTTGGCCGGCGACTTGTTGCCTGAGGCGACCAACGACCAGAAGATCGCCAGTGGTTTCAACCGCAATCACATGCTCAATGGCGAAGGGGGCGCGATCGCCGAGGAGCAGCGTTTCGTCAATTTGTTCGATCGCATCGACACGACGGCCACTACTTGGCTGGGACTGACCATGGCCTGCGCGCAGTGCCACGATCACAAATACGATCCGATCACGCAGCGCGATTACTACAGCCTTTTGGATGCGTTCAATCGCGTGCCCGAGACCGGTACGCCGCGACGTTACTCGACGCGCATTCGAGTCGCTCCGCCGGTGCTCGAACTGCCCACTGAGGAAAACCAGGTCCGTATCGCCCAGTTCGAAGCCGACATTGCCACCGCGCAAGCCGCCGCCCAGCGCGAGTCCGCGGCCGCGTTTGCCGGGTGGTCTGCAGCCGTCGCCTCGCAAGCCCAGGGCTCTGGTCAATCACCGGCGGCGGTGAAGGGACTGCCGGAGCGAATGAATGAGCTGCTGGGCAAGGGCGAGGGCAGCCGCTCGCCCGAGGAACAAAAGGAACTCGACGACGGACTGCGCAAGCACTTTGACGAGAAAGTGCTCCCTGGCTTGCTCGGCAAGTTGCCCGAAGCGGCTGAGCTCGACCGATTGAAAAAAGAGCTGGCCGAGTATTCGGCAGACCAGATTCCGCGGGTGATGATCATGAGCGACGACAAGCCGCGTGACACCGCGATTCTCGACCGGGGCGATTACACCAAGCCCACTGAAAAAGTCGCTTTTGCAACTCCAGCGTTCCTGCCTCCGTTGCCCGACGGCGCTCCGCGCAATCGCCTCGGCTTCGCACAGTGGCTGGTCGCGCCGGAGCATCCGCTGACCTCGCGGGTGCAGGTTAACCGGGCCTGGCAGCACTTCTTCGGCTTGGGCCTGGTCAAGACCGCAGAAGACTTTGGCGTGCAAAGCGAGTATCCGATCTACGGACGACTCCTGGATTGGCTGGCCGTCGAATACCGCGACAGCGGCTGGAGCACCAAATGGTTGCATCGGCAGATCATGCTCAGCCACTCCTATCGGCAATCCAGCCGGGTTACGCCGCAATTGCAGGCGCTCGATAGCGAAAACAAACTCTTCGCCCGTGGCAGCCGGTTCCGCATGCCGTCGTTGCTGCTGCGTGACTGGGCGCTAGCCGCCAGCGGACTGCTGGACACGCGCTGCGGTGGAGCTCCGGTGTATCCCTACCAGCCCGACGCCGTCTGGGAAGCCCTGGCGATCACCAAGGAACGCGACTTCACCTATCCACAGTCCCAGGGTGCCGACCTGTATCGACGAAGTCTGTACACGTTTTGGCGGCGAACGGTTGGTCCGGCGAACATGTTCGATGCGTCCAATCGCCAAACGTGCCGCGTGCGGCTGGCCACGACCAGTACGCCACTGCATGCGTTGACGACGCTGAACGACCCGACGTGGATCGAGGCAGCTCGCGCCTTGGCCGAACGCCTCATGCACCAATCGCCGATCGTCAACGAACAGATCGCCAGCGCCGCCGAGCGCGTGCTGTGCCGCCGAGTGAACGAGGCCGAACTGGGCATGCTGCGCCGCGCGTATCAGAAGCAATTGGAGCTGTATCAAAGCGACGCGCCCGCCTGTGAGGCGCTGCTGGGCGTCGGCCAAGCGCCCCGAGACACCGACCTCGCGCCGGCACAGCATGCAGCGCTGACTCAAACCTGCCTGGGGCTGTTCAACCTCGACGAAGCCCTCACTCGCCAGTAAACGCTCGGCGGTGAATCGGCAGGCGACTCGTGCTACTGGCTGGCCAGCTTTTGAGCGACGTCGAGAGCGGCGCGAAGGCTGTGGGCGCGGGCCTTACCTTGCCACGCGATGTCGCAGGCGGTGCCGTGATCGACGCTGGTCCGGATGATCGAAATGCCGAGCGTCGTGTTGACCGCCGAGTCAAAGGCCAATGCCTTGACCGGGATATGCCCTTGGTCGTGGTACATGCAGACGTAGGCGTCGGTGCTTTGCCGTTTCCAGGGCAGGAAAGCGGTATCCGGAGGCAGCGGCCCCTCGATGTCGATGCCGGCAGCCCGAGCTTGCTCGATCGCCGGAATGATCATGCGTTCCTCTTCGCGATCGCCGAACAGACCATGTTCGCCGGCGTGCGGATTCAGGCCGCAGACGACCAACTTGGGATGGCGTCCTCGTAAGCGCTCGAAGGCTGCGGCGGTCAACTCGATCACGTCCAGGATACGGCGCGTTGACAGCAAGCCTGGCACTTCGGCGTAACCGCAGTGCACGGTGACGAACGAGCAACTGATCTCCGGCGAATACTGCAGCATGCACCAGCGCTGGCCTTGGGCCCGCTCGGCGAACATCTCGGTGTGGCCGGGGTAGAGATGCCCGGCCGCATGCAAGGCTTCCTTGTT
>JBQCJB010000830.1:0-2017 GCA_051953155.1 Aureliella sp.
GGTTCGCTCGCTAGCCAGGACATCGACCAGCAGGTGCAAAACTCGTTCGAGCTGATGAACGTAGCGTTCAGTGCGTTGCCATTCGGCTCGGGACTGGCCCTGCAGACGACTCTGCGGGCGATCACGATCGTCCAGACTTCGCAAGCCCTGGCTTCGCTCGATGTCAACGCGCACCTGTTTACGCTGCTGGAAGTCGCGGAGACTTATGCAGTCGAGGCGGCCCGGCTCTACCAGCAGGGAGCGGCCGCCACGTTTCAAGAAGCGCTGGCCGCTTTTGCCCAATCGGACAATCGTGGGTTGCTGATGACGCGGCTGCTCTGCGGGGCTGCCAACATGGGCCTGATGGTGCTCAGCGCCAGGGCCCGCTGCTTTGTGGAAGGCACGCCGGTCATCGTGGGCATTGTCGAGGTCGCGGATCCACTGGCCAGCCAGTCGCCCGAGGCGTGGGGCCTGACGACGCTCGACGTTCTAGCGGTTCTCGCCGTCGGCGGCGCGATCATCGCCGCGCAGCCTCCGCGGCGGCGGCAGGAACGAAGCTTGGCTGCCCACCCGGCCGACGCATTCTTTGCGCGACTGGACGACGAGGACGAGCGTGACGACGAAGTGCTGGGCGTCCCACCGCCCGAGCGGCCGCGCGTAGCGGCGGTTCCAGCCCGCGACGCAAGAACGACCTCCGTCAACGTTACCAACGGCGCGTCCAGCGGCAGCGGCACCGACGCGTTTGCCAAACGCACCGGCAGCCGAACAGTCCCATGTGAAGCGAGACCTTGTGAAGAGATGCCATGCGGAGCAGAGCGAGGCCGGGGTGTGCGAGCTACGTGGTTGATCGCCTGCTGCCTACTGGTTGCGGTTTGGGGCCTTGCCAAGCTCGCGCTGGATCGCGGTGCCGTGCAGCCATCGGTGACAGGCCGAACAGCGGCGGCAATGTCGGCGTCGCCGCGCTCGGCTGAGCTCGCCAGTCCGCTGCCGAGCTGGCAGGCCGTGACGCAACCCATTGAAGCGATCCGCTGCGGGCAGCGCGTGCTCGCCGAGTTACCGCCTGGTGTCGAAGCGGTCAACGAGCCGGAGCCCGACCCGCAATCCTGGCGGCTAGTGGAAGTCGAGATGACGACTCCCGACGGGGATCGTGTCGAAGTCCATCTGCTGCGTCCACGGCGATGGCTGGAGGAGAACGGTGGTTTCGTTGCAGGCACGATTCCGCTGCGGCTGGAGGAGCTGGGCATCGAGGGTCACGGTGCAATTCTACGCACCGGTCCTTGCCCGCCGATTGCGGCCGGCCCCGGGCACGTCGTCACCGGCACGTTCCGTCACAGCAGCAACCGTCTGGTCGACCTGGTGCTGGTAGGCGGCGGTGACGCGATCACCTGTACCAGCGGACACCCGATCTGGAGCGAAGACCGGCAGGACTTCGTCGCCGCCGGCAGTTTGCTCAGCGGCGAACAAGTTCGCTTGCATTCCCAAGCGCTGTCCCGCGTTCAGCACCAGCGTCCCCACCCGGGCTCTGCCTCCGTCTTCAACCTCGAGATCAACCAACACCACGTCTACCACGTAGGCCCCCAAGGCCTGCTAGTCCACAACAGCGGCGCGGATTGTGGGCCGAATGACCGTCGTCGTGCGGTCGAGGAAATGGTTGAAAATGGTGAACTCACAGTGACAACCGGCATACGAGCTGGAACGACGCGTACACCGCGACACCATGTCTTTCCTCAGCGCATGCTCGGCTCAAAGGAAGAAACGAAAACATGGTTCGAAGACCGAGGAGTGGAGATTGACAGAATAACGGTTGAAATCACGCAAGGCGAACACGAGGCCATCCACAAATGGACGGGAAATGGCGGATGGAACGCCGAACTTCGTCAACGCCTTTTGAGAAGCGAGGATCTATTGGACCGCAAACTATCAGCTCGAGAAATCTGGCGAATTGGCTATCGTTTGCTCCGAGAAGCTGGTATACGAAACGCAAACTTTCTTCCATACAAAGACTAAGCAATGGATATGGCAACGATCATAGTTCAGC
>JBQCJB010000831.1:0-2538 GCA_051953155.1 Aureliella sp.
CCACCTTCCCGTGTACGTCTGTCAGCCGGTAGTCGCGCCCCTGGAAGCGGTACGTGAGGCGCTCGTGGTCGAACCCCAGCAGGTGCAAGATCGTGGCCTGTAGGTCGTGGACGTGGACCTTGTCGCGCGCCACGCCGAAGCCCAGCTCGTCGGTCTCGCCGTAGGTGGTGCCCCCCTTCACCCCCGCGCCGGCGAGGAGCATGGTGAAGCAGTCGGGGTAGTGGTCGCGGCCGAGGATCGCGCTGGCGGCGGTGCGGCCCTCGCGGAACGGGGTGCGGCCGAATTCGCCGCCCCAGACGATCAACGTGTCGTCGAGTAAGCCGCGGGATCGCAAATCTTCGATCAGAGCCGCGATCGGTTTGTCCATCGTGGCGCATTTATTGGTCAGCCCGCCGGTCAAGCCTTCGCCGGGGCCCGTGCCGTGGAAGTCCCAGCCCCAGTCGAACAGTTGCACGAAGCGCACGCCCGATTCGACCAGCCGCCGAGCGAGCAGGCAATTGTTGGCTAGACTGCTCGCCCCAGGTTTGGCGCCGTAGGCCTCCAGCACATGTTGCGGTTCGCGGCTGATGTCCATCACCTCGGGGACGCTGGTCTGCATGCGGAAGGCTAATTCATACTGAGAGATCCGGGTCTGCGTTTCGGGATGTCCCATCGTTTCGACTTGATGCCGGTTCAGTTCGCTGAGCGCGTCGAGCGTCTTGCGTCGCAGTTGGCGATCCATGCCGGGTGGGTCCGATGCGAAAAGAACGGGATCGCCTTGCGAGCGGCACTGAACGCCCTGATAGACGCTCGGCAGGAAACCGCTGCCGAACGAACTCTTGCCGCCGTTGGGCTGGACGCCACTGGAGATCAGAACCACGAAGGCCGGTAGGTTTTCGTTCTCCGATCCCAGTCCGTAGGTGACCCACGAGCCCATCGAAGGCCGGCCCGCTCGCGGCGAGCCGGTGTAAATCAGCAGCTCGGCTGGCGCGTGGTTGAACTGGTCGGTGTGCATCGAGTGCACGACGCACATCTCGTCGGCCACGCGATGCAACTGGCCGATGGCATCGGACATCCACATACCGGCTTGGCCGACCTGCGAAAATTTGCGCGGGGTGCCCAGCAGCTTAGGCGTGCCGCTGGTAAACGCGAACTCGCGGCCTTCCAGGAAACTCTGCGGGCAATCTTCGCCGCTGCGCCGCACGAGTTCCGGCTTGTAATCGAAGAGGTCGAGATTGGGCGGTGAACCGGTCATGTGCAGGTAGATAACGCGCTTGGCCCGCGCCGCGAAATGGGGAGCTCGGCTCGTCGCCCCCGCCGCCGCCGCCGCCGGGGCCGCAGCCTGAGCCTGGCCGCCCATCAATTCGGCCAGGGCGATCGCGCCGAGGGACAGCCCGCCTTGGTGCAGAAAGTGGCGGCGCGTGCGGAGCTGGTGTTGTTCCAGGCGAGGATCCATTTCGATTCACCTTCGGGCGTCGAAGTTCGTTTTCTCGGAGCGGGGATACCGTCATCTTACTGTTGGACGTCGAGCCCTGCAAAGCGACGGCCCGCGGCAAGCCCGGCTGGTACAAGCGTTACAGCTTGTGCAGGCGGCCAGCGAAAGTTGAGCGTTTGCGGAAAATGGCGCGGCTTTGCCGCCCTGTTGCAATTCCGGTTGAACAATTGCCCAAGAAACCATTCCGTGGGCTTGGCTGCACGCGACGAATTCCCGGACCTGCGAACAGGCCGTAGTCGATCGGGGGGCGAGCCCAGTAGTTCCCGAGTTACGAGGTTTGAAAATGCTAGTTCGTTTGTGTGCACCAGTCGCTTTGGCCGTTTCCATGTTCTTCGCCTCGGCTTCGGCCGATGCGGGCATCTTCCATCATCGCGGTGGCTGCGGTTGCGACGCCGCTCCAAGCTGCTGCGACGCTGCCCCGAGCTGCGGCTGTGACGTTGCTCCGACCTGCGGTTGCGACGTTGGTCCTTCGTGCTGCGGTGGTCATCGCCATTTCGGTCATCGCCGTCATCAACTGCGCAACAACTGCTGCGCTCCGGTTTGCGCTCCTGTCTGTGCGCCGGTTTGTGCTCCTGCCTGTGCACCGAGCTGCGGCTGCGACTCGTGCGGTGGCTGCGACACCTGCGGTGGTCATCGTCATCACGGCGGACTGTTCCGTCGTCATCACGGCCACAGCGCTTGCTGCGCTTCGGCTTGCGACAGCTGCGGCGTTACGGTTTCCAGCTGCGGTTGCGGCATGTAAGCTCGATTGGGCGAATCGCCGCTGCGGCCGAATCCTTGGGCCGCCGCGAGTCGATTACTCCATCAATCCAATGCAAACGGCGGTCGCTTCCTGCAGTCGGAAGAGATCGCCGTTTCGCGTTTGAGCGGTCGCAGTACCAGGCGTCGCAGTAGGAAGCGTCGCAGTACCAGGCGTTGCAGTACCAGACGTTGCTGGCACGAACGCCCCGCGGATGTCAGTCCAGCCTGACCCAGGAGGCTTGGCGATGGCTGCGCAGGATGGCATCGCACAGCTGAATTTCGCGATGGCCGTCGGCAAAGGTCGGAAACGTTGGCGGCGCGCT
>JBQCJB010000832.1:0-6506 GCA_051953155.1 Aureliella sp.
TACGAGTACTACGCCCGGGCGCTCGAGGCCCCGAGCGCGGTCGACTTGGCCGCCGGCCCCCTCCCAGGGGCTGTCGTGACGACGACGCGCCGCGGTTGCCTGGTGCCCGAGTTCCTGGAACTGGCCGAAGCTTTCACGCCCGCTCGACCGCTGCACGATAACGTCCGCAATTTGCAAATCCGCGACACGCTGCATGCCAAGCTGCCCCGAGCCCTGCGATTCAACGACCGCATTTCGATGCGGGCCTCGGTCGAACTGCGCGAGCCGTTTCTCGATCATCGCTTGTTCGAGCTGGCCATGCGGCAGCCGGTCGAGCGCAAAATTCGCGATCGTCAGGGCAAGTGGCTGCTGCGACAGATCGCGAAGAAGCATCTGCCACTGCGCATCGCCGAAGCGCCCAAACGCCCGCTGCAAACGCCCCAGCGCGAATGGCTGCAAACGGAGCTGAGCTGGTGGGTCGAGGAATGCATCGACGAAGCGCTCGAACACGTCGGCGATCGCTGGCTGGATCCGACCGCCGTGCGCCGCCAGTGGGCCGAGTACCGGCAAGGCAATTGCCAATCCAGTTTTCACATCTGGCAGTGGATCAGCGTAGGACTATGCGCCCGCTTGGCCAGGCAACGACAACCACAGATCGACCTTCCGATATGAGCCAAATCGCTATCCGAGTTGACGGGCTGAGCAAACGCTACAGCATCGGTTCCAAGCCCCGCGGCTACAAAACACTCCGCGAGGTGGTCACCGACGCCGTGGCCAAACCGATCCGCGCACTCCGCAACGGTTTCTCCAGCGACAACGCCGACTCGACCGACATCTGGGCCGTCAAGAACGTCTCGTTCGAAGTCAAGCGAGGCGATGTCATCGGCGTCATCGGTTCCAACGGAGCCGGCAAGAGCACGCTTTTGAAGATCCTTTCGCGGATCACGCATCCGACCTCGGGCTTTGCCGATATCTACGGCCGCGTCGGCGCGCTGCTGGAAGTCGGCACCGGCTTCCATCCGGAGTTGACCGGCCGCGAGAATTGCCTCCTCAACGGAGCGATCCTCGGCATGAGCCGTCGGGAGATTTTGAGCAAGTTCGACCAGATCGTCGACTTCGCCGGAGTCGAACAGTTCATCGATACGCCGGTCAAATATTACTCCAGCGGTATGTACCTGCGGCTGGCCTTCGCGGTGGCCGCCCACCTGGAGCCGGAGATCTTGGTCGTCGATGAAGTGCTGGCCGTCGGCGACACGGCCTTTCAGAAAAAATGCCTCGGCCGGATGGAAGCGGTCGCTAAAGAAGGCCGAACCGTGCTCTTTGTCAGCCACAACATGGGCGCCGTGCGCTCGCTATGCACCAAGGCCCTGTTCCTGCACGACGGGATGGCCGACGGGATCGAAGACGTCGGTGAGTGCATCGAGCGCTATTTCAAGGCGGTCGGGGCTATCCCCGGCGCGAAGGACCTGGAAATGGACGACCCGACGCGCGGCTTCTCACGCGTTGTTATCGATCAGGGGGACGGCAACACGGTCGACCAGGCGAACGAATTCGAAGTGTCGACTACGCTGCACATCGATCGCGAATACCAGGCCTTTACGCTGTTCGGCATTCTCGAGGACATGCACGGCAAGATGGTCTTCCATTTGAAGAAGGACAGCTCCGAATTCGGTATCCGCAATTGCCGACCCGGCCGATACGAGATCCGCTTGAAACTGCCCGTGCTATGGCTGAACCCCGGCCTGTATGCGTTCCATTTCAAAGCTATTTTCTCTGGTGGCGGGGGCATGACGCGGCAAGTGTCCGACAAGTTTCCGCTGGACGTCAGCGGCGAGAACAGCGGCGCGGCCGACGCCGTGCTCCACCCCAGCGCCTCGTGGTCCGTCGTCTAAAGCAGACCGCTATCGCTCCGCCCGACTAATCGTGATGGCCAACAACCTAACCGCCGCACCGCCCAAACAACTGCCAAGCCTGGACGCCTGGTTCAAGCAGCTCGATGCGCGCCCGACTCCGGCTGCGTATCGCCAGGCTGCCGATCGGCTGCGCATGCCCGGCCAGTTGCCGGGCAGACTGCGGCCAGTGCGGGTGGCCATGCTCTCCACCTTCACCATCGACAGCCTCGAACCTTATCTCGAGGTCGAAGCGGCTCGCTTGGGTTTACTTGCAACCGATATCTATCAGGCTCCCTTCAACTCGGTGCGTCAGGAACTGTTCAGCCGAAACAGCGGCTGTGCAGCGCACCGGCCCGACGTGATCTTTGTGACTCAGTTGCTCGAAGATGTCTGCCCGCCACTGGCCAACGATTTTCTGACGCTCAGTCACGAGCAGGTCGAAGCGTGCATCGCGGAAACGATCGATGAACTGGTCGCATCGCTCAAAGCGTTTCGCCAGCACTCCGATGCCAGCGTCGTGATCTCCAATTTCGTGTTGCCTCGCGCTCCGGAGCTGGGCATTTTCGAAGTCGCGAACCACCACTCGCAGACCGCGGCCATCCGTCGCGCCAATTCGCTCCTGGTCGAAGCCGTGACGCAAATACCCGGCATGCATGTGCTGGACCTCGATCGCGTGTGCGCAGACGTCGGCTATGCCCATTGGCGACACGAGCCGCTGTGGTATTCGGGGCATGCGCCCCTTTCGCCAGCCGCCCTGTCGGCGCTCGGCCGCATGCAAGCAACTTACCTGCATGCGCTCTGCTCCGCACCGCGCAAGTGCCTGGTCGTCGACCTGGACAATACGCTCTGGGGCGGCGTCATCGGCGAGGATGGTTTGGCCGGTATCAAGATCGGGCAAACCTACCCCGGCAATATCTATCGCGATCTTCAGCAAGCGATTTTGAATCTGGCGCGCCGCGGCGTGCTACTGGCCATTTGCAGCAAGAACAACGAAGCCGACGTCGACGAAGTGTTTCAATCGCACCCGGATATGCTGCTGCGGCGCGAGCACTTTGCCGCCGCCCGGATCAACTGGCTGCCCAAGTTCGAGAACGTCCGCGAGATCGCAGACGAGCTAAGTATCGGTCTGGATAGTTTGGTGTTTCTGGACGACGCGCCCGCCGAGTGCGAGCTGATGCGGCAGCAACTGCCCGAAGTGCTGGTTTGGGAAGCGTTCGACTCCGACGGTCAACCCGCTCCGCTACGAGCGCTCAAGATGCTCGCCGAGTGTCGCGTCTTCGACAAACTTTCCTTCACCGAGGACGACCGCCGCCGCAGTCAGATGTACCGCGAACAGTCGGTCCGCAAACGCGCGGCCGCCTCGGCAGCGTCGCTGGAAGACTTTTTGACCAGCCTCGACATGCGCGTCGACATCCAACCGGTAACGGAATTCACGTTGCCGCGCGTCGTCGACCTGATTCACAAGACCAACCAGTTCAACTTGACCACCCGACGGCACCCGGCGGCCCAAGTGCAAGAGTTCATCGCCGATCCCAATTCGGTCGTTCTGACCGTCTCGGTCGCCGATCGCTTTGGCGACAACGGAGTCGTCGGCGTGGCGATTGCGCGGCACCGAGAGGACGTGGTCGCAATCGATTCTTTCTTGCTCAGCTGCCGCGTCATCGGGCGCACAGTCGAGACGGGAATGCTGTCCCAACTCGTCGACTGGGCGAAGGAGCGCGGGGCGGCTTATCTCCAGGGTGAATTCATTCCGACCGCCAAGAACGCTCCGGCCGCTGGATTCCTGCCCAAGCACGGATTCGCGCAGGTCGACGGAGCGGGCCACAGTTCGCGGTGGCTGTTGGATCTGGAGATGGCGTCGCTGTCCTGGCCAGCGCATCTCCAGCGCAGCGCTGCGGTCGACTCAGCGGTTGACCCAGCGGTCGAGACGCTGCTGCAAGCGACTGATGACCAGCGATTGTTGGCGACCGTCGCGAGCGTGCTGGGCGTCGCTCCCGAGCAGTTGGATGATGACGCGTCGCCGGAGACGCTTCCCAGTTGGGATTCCTTGAATCACCTGAATCTGATTTTAGCGCTCGAGTCGGAGTACGGCCTCAGCCTATCGGCCGCCGATTCGCTCGGCATGCAATCGGTGCGCGACATTCGCCGCTTGGTACTCGGGGGCGGAGCGGACAAAAGCGCGTCGGATTTGGAATTCTTCGATTGTCGCGCAGAAGATGTGCCGGCGTTCAAGGCATTCATCGCCAAATCGTACTCGCCTGAGTACGTGCTGGCGGTCAACGATGCGTACTTTCAGTGGCAATACCGCGTGCCCGACGCGACCGAGGCATACCGCCTTCGTCTGGCGACCGTTGCCGGACAAATCGCTGGCTGCATGGGCTACATTTCGGTCGACGTACACGTGGCCGGAGCGCCGCGCAAAGGATGCTGGCTGGCCAATTGGATGGTCGATCCCGATTTTCGTCATCTCGGCCTTGGGCCGATGCTGGTCCGCGAAGTGTCTCGAGATTTCGAGGTCACGCTTGCGCTCGGCGCCAACGAAGAGGCTCGTGATCTTCTGCGCCGCATGGGCTGGACCGACTTCGACATGCTCGCCCGTTATGTCTGCGTGCTCGACGTCGCGGCGGCTGGCCGCTTGACCGAGTCCGGGTCGCTCGACTGGCCGCTGAGCGCGCCGGTCGAACCATCGCCTGCTACGAGTGGTCTGGCGAATTTCGCCGCGGAGCCCGACTTGCGGATCGAGCAGGTCGAGCGTCTGGGCGAGGATGCGCAGGAGCTGTGGGATGGCTTGCGCGGCAGCGATAACCGCTGGGCGGGCACTCGCCGCACTTTCGATTACTTGAACTGGCGCTACGCCGAACATCCTCAGTTCGACTATCGCATATTCACGGCCCGCGTCGGCGACCGGTTGCTGGGCTTGGCCGTTTATCGACTGGAACAAGCCCGCGGTTCAGACCTGTGCGTCGGCCGGCTGGTCGAACTGATCGCGAAGTCCGCGGTCGAAGATGCTTTGCTGTCAGCGGTGCTCGAAGACGCCCGGCGACGATCGGCCGTGATGGTCGATTTCTTCTGCAGCAGTCCGCATTTTGGTGAACTGCTGGCTCGACACGGTTTCCTGCCCGGCGACCATCCAAGCGCGCAGCAAGTGCCCATGCTGTACCAGCCGATCGATCGTCGTCGCGCCGGTATCCGTTTCCTGGCGGACCTGCGCAACTTCCCTGAAGCCGCCTCTGGAAAGGATTGGTATGTCACCAAATCGGATGGCGATCAAGACCGCCCCAACTAACGTGCACCCTGGACCGAACGTCCCTCCGGAGCTCGAGAGCGAGCACGTGAAAAGTCGGCCACCGCGGCTGGCGGACATCGACGGCATTCACGCGGGCGATTCGGCAGAACTGGAGTGCACGGTGACCGATGCGCAGATCGATGCCTTTGCTGAATTCTCGCAGGATGATAATCCGCTGCATATGGACGACCGGTTTGCACAACGGTGCGGATTTGCTGGTCGCGTCGCGCACGGCATGGTCGCCTTTAGTTTGCTCTCGCGTTTGATCGGCACGCAGTTACCCGGCCCCGGCGCGCTGTGGATCTCGCAGGAGGTGCACTTCGCCGCTCCGGTGCTGGTTGGCGATACGCTGCGGGCTAAAGTCCTGGTGCAAAACGTATCCAAGTCGGCCCGCGTCGTCGTGCTGCAAACGGAAGTGGTTTGCTGCCAGTCGGATCTGCCGGTGTTGCGCGGTACGGCCAAAGTTCGCATTCCTGAAATTGACGGTCCCTCGGCATCGTGATCTCGCCTGCTCCCCAACTAAGAATCGTGACGTATCACTACGTCCGCGATCTGCCGCGCACGCGCTTTCCACAGATCAAAGGGATCTTGGTCGACGCGTTTTGCCGCCAGGTCGATGCACTGCGCGCGCGGTACGAGATGGCCACGCTCGAGTCGGCTTTGGCCTTTGTCGCGGGCGAGTATGCGCCCAGCCGCGACTTGTGCCTGCTGACGTTTGACGACGGGTTGAAAGAACACTATGCGGAAGTCACACCGATACTGGCTGAACGTGGCATCGAGGGGCAGTTCTTTTTGCCGACGCTGTGCATCGAAGAGCATCGCGTGGTGTTGGTCCATCAAAACCATTTTTTGATGGCGGCCCTCGGTTTCGATAACTACCGCGAGGAATTCTTGCGGTTGCTCGGTGAGGTCGCGCCCGAGCTGGACACGGCAGTCGACGCGGCCCTGGCCCAGCGCACGTACCGCTTCGACATGCCACCGGTGGCGGAGTTCAAGTACCTGCTGAATTTCTGTTTGAGCGACCAGGTGCGCACGCTGGTGCTCTCGCGGCTGTTTGAAAAACATCTCGCCGACGAAGCGGAGTTCGCCAAGGAACTGTACGTCAGTTGGGAAGAGGCTCGCGCCATGCAGGACGCCGGCATGGTCCTGGGCGGCCACTCGCACTGCCATAAGGCCTTGGGAGTAATGAATGAACAGGACCAGCAAAACGATCTCAGCTCGTGTACTGACTTGCTGAAGAAACGCGTCGGCGAGCAACCGCTGTGGCCGTTTTGTTATCCGTACGGCAACCCGGCCAACGCGTTCAATGCCCACACCGTGGACTTGCTGCGCGAGCTCGGTTACTGCTG
>JBQCJB010000833.1:0-3287 GCA_051953155.1 Aureliella sp.
AACGGCTGCACGAGACGTTCACCGCGCGGATTACAGGCGAACCGATCTACGAACTGAAGACCGCGTTCAGCTATCACGCGTATCTGTGTGCCGAGCAAGTGACGCTGATCCGGCGTCGCGTCGGTGAGATGCGCGAGCCGCCGTTGGGACTGGACAAGGTTCCGCACCCAGGGCTCGAGCGGTTATTCGACGAGATCCTGGCCAGCCCGACGACGGAGGAACTGTTGCTGGGCGCGTACGAGGTGGCGTTGGCCTCGGTGCTGGACGCCTGCCAGCGCTTGCGCGCGGAAGCTCATCCACTGGCCGACGCCCCGACGGTGCGCGTGGCCAAGCTGGTGCACTTCGAGCTGCTGGAAGTGGCCGACTTCGGCGCCAAAGCGATCGAATGCCTGGTCGACGACGCGCAGCGCACGGCCTGCCAGCACTGGCTGGACGCGCTGCGGCAATGCCTGGCGGCCGCCGGCGGCATCGATGGCTCGCAAGAGCCCAGCGGCGAGGTTCCGGCTGCGTGGCATTCGGGACGGCCCTTCGTGTTCCAAGGACAACCGCGGCGCGACGAGCGGTTTCGCGATTCCTACAACGCGGGAGTCAACCCCGAGGCGTTCTTGTACGACGAGCGTTTTCCGCCGCGGGCCAAGACACTCATGATGTACTACAAGCGACTGCGCGAGATCGACGTTCCCGAGATGATGGCCAGCATCCTGTTCGATCTGCGCGAAGAGGAGCCTTGGGAATTCCACATGGAGATGAGCCGGCAACTGTGGGACGAAGCCCGGCATGCGATGATGGGCGAAGTGGGCTTTGTGTCCCAAGGGATTGACTGGCGCGAGATTCCGATCAACTTTACCTGGTCGCGGAACTTGAACCTGCAGCTCGACGCGCGCGAGCGGCATGGCGTGCTGTTCTTCATCGAACAAGGCTTGATGCCTCGCACGGGCAAACGCTACGAATGGGAGGTCGGCTTGGCGAGCGGCGATCCGCTATCGGGACTCTTTCAAGATTTTGACTGGGCCGATGAAGTGCTGCACGCCCAGATTGGCCGGCGTTGGTACGTGCCGCGTTACCGGTCGCTCAACGAAGCCTTGGCTTATGGCGACCGCTGCTGGACGAAAGTGGTCAGCCACTGGCGCGATGTCCGCGATCGCGGCTTGACCGAGCATCGCAATTGGTGGCCCGCTCTCTACCGGGCGGCGTGCGAGAACTGGGGCGTCGCTCCCGATGCGGCCGCTCTGGACTTTCATCAAACGTATGAAGACAGTCGTGCAGACCTTCAAAAACTCAATGGTTAACCTATGAACAGCTCGTCGATGGAACAACTGCCGGGAATCTCGCAATTTCGTTTGGATGGTCGTACCGCGATCGTGACCGGTGGCTCGAAAGGCTTGGGGTTGGCGATGGCCGCCGGTCTGGCATCGGCCGGGGCCAAGATCATGCTGGTCAGCCGCCGCGGTACGGAAGCGGCTGCAGCGGCTGAGAAGCTTGCCTCGGGCTTCGGCACCGACGCATTCGGTCACGCAGCGGATGTGACCGACGGCGAGCAAGTCGAGCGAGTGGTGCAGGCGGCGCTGGATCGCTGGCAGCGCATCGACATTTTGATCAACAATGCGGGCATCAACATTCGCGGCCCGATCGACCAGTTGGATGAGACCCAGTTCGACGATGTCCTGCGGACGAATGTGCGCGGCGTGTGGCTCATGGCGCGCGGCGTCGTCCCGGCGATGAAGCAAGCGGGCTACGGACGCATCATCAACATCGCCAGCACGCTGGGCGTGGTAGGGCTGGCCAACCGCACGCCGTACGCCAGCAGCAAAGGTGCGGTGGTGCAAATGACGCGCGTCCTGGGACTGGAATTGGCCCCCTTCGGCATCACGTGCAACGCGATTTGCCCTGGCCCTTTTCTGACGGAAATGAACGTACCGATCGCCGATACTGAAGAGGCCAAAGTTTCGATCCTCGGAGCCACCGCGATGAAGCGCTGGGGCGAACTGAAGGAAATTCAGGGAGCGGCCATCTATTTGGCCAGCGCGGCCAGCAGTTACACGACCGGCAGCCTGCTGACCGTTGACGGCGGCTGGACAGCCCAGTAGTTGGCGGTCGCCCGGTTGGCAGCGGCGGCTTTTTCCAATTACCATACGTGGAGTTGTCGGTCGCCCGCGGCCGTTCCCCCGCCCTGCCCACCTCCACTCTCTGAGTTCACGCAACCATGGTAGCTTCGCTTCGCCTTGTCTTTAGCTTGCTGGCTCTGATCGGTTTTTGTTCCGCGCCGCTGGTTGCGTTGCACGCCGAAGATTTGTTTCCCGATAAAGGGCTGGAAGCGGCGGTCCGCAAGGAAGTCTTCGCCAAACGGTACAACAACGAACCGCTGACCAAGGAAGACGTCAAAAACATCTCGCAGGTCATGGGCAAAGGCAAAGGCATCAAGAGTCTCGCCGGCCTCGAGCACTGCGTAGCGGTCCAAGAGATCGACTTGGAAGACAACGAGATCACCGACCTGAGCCCGCTGGCTGGGCTGAAACTGGTGCAGTCGCTGACGCTAGCCCATAACAAGATCGAGTCGATTGCCCCGCTGGCCGAACTGGAGCGGCTGCAGTATTTGGAGCTGTCCAGTAATTCCGTCAGCGATCTGTCCCCGCTGGCCAAGATGACCAACATGCGGTCGCTCTATCTGTCGGATAACAAGATCACCAAAATCGATGTGGTGAAGGGTTTGAAGAAGACCTGGACGCTCTACCTGGCCGGCAACAAGGTCGAAGACTTCTCGCCGATCGGCGAGCTGAAGTGGCTGACCTCGCTGGACCTGCGCGGCTGCAATCTGGAGAAGCTCGACTTCCTCAAGCCGCTGACCGAGCTGAACTACGTGATGCTGGCCGAGAACAAGATCACCGACCTGTCGACGCTGGTCGAAATGGCCAAGAGTGACGAACAGAAGCGTTTCGCTCCCTTCTGGCGACTGTATCTCTACGACAATCCGCTCAGCGACAAGGCCAAGACCGAGCAGGTCGACGAGCTGAAAAAGATCGGCGCCCGCGTCTTTTTAGAGAAGCCCAACAAGCAGTAGGACAGCCGTCTCGGCTGTCACTCCTCTCAATCACGCGCGCCCTCTTCGAAAGTAGGACAGCCGTCTCGGCTGTCATTCTTTTCAACCACGCTCGCCCTCTTTGAATTTGAACGCGTGAGTTGTTCGAGGCGCGATTGGTGCTGCTTGGCCCCCACCCCCCCCACCCCCCAGCCCCAAACGGGGGGGGGGGGGGTACCCCGGAGGTTTTGGGCCCACAATGTCACCCCGC
>JBQCJB010000834.1:0-2265 GCA_051953155.1 Aureliella sp.
GAACAGCAGCAGCTCGATCGCCAGCAGCACCGCCGAGACCGGACTGCCGAAGGTCGCTGCCATGCCTGCAGCCGCGCCGGCGCACAAAAGCGTCTTGCGCTCGCGAGCTGTCGTGCGTATCAGTTGGCCGAACAGCTAACCGAGCGCGCCTCCGGTGGCGATGATCGGCCCCTCGGCGCCGAACGGACCGCCGGTGCCGATCGAGACCGCCGAGGAGAGCGGCTTGAGCAGCGTGACGCGCGCCGGTATGCGGCTTTCATTGGTCAGGACTTGTTCCATCGCTTCGGGGATGCCATGGCCGCGAATCGCTTTGGAACCAAAGCGGGCCATCAGTCCGATGACCAGCGCGCCGACGACGGGGATCGCGATCGACCAATAACCCAGCCGCGGAATGGCGTCGGCCGGAGCGCGAAATTGCAGAGACAAATCGCCGAAGTAAGCCAGGTTCGTAATCACCGCGATCAGACCGATCAGCAGCTGAGCCACGAAAGCCGCGGCAATGCCCAGGAGGATGGCTAGACCGCAGATCGCCAGCACGCGCTGGTCGATCAACGCATATTGAGGAGGATGCTCTCCGAGGGGCAGGACAGTCGTCGTCGGGCGAGAAATACTCGCGTCGCTCATGGTTTCTCCAGAGGTGGTGGTGTGCAAAAATCGGCGCGGTCAGGAGCACCGGCCAACGGCGCTTGCAGCCGACTTCGCCACCCCTCCGCTAGCGAGCCGCCAGTCGCGACTCGCCAAGAAACTCCTTCAGGGCGTAACGCTCCGAATCGATCTCATAAGATGTGCGTATACCCAGTCGTCGGAAGATCGGCAAGGGTGGGCACCAGCCCTGCAGTCCGTGTTGCAACAGAAAACTGGCAACTACCGCTGGAAAAATAAACCAACGGCGATCGACCGTGGCTCCGAGCGTGAGCCCCAGCAGCATCGCTGTGGCGGCATTCACCTCGAGCGTGCGCTCGATATCCCATTCTTGGTCGAGTTCCTCGAGCCGCTGGGCAATGGCTTGCGGACTGGCGTTGCGAAACTGGCGGATATTGGCCAGCGTTTGCTGATGAATTCGCGCGTTGACCTCTTCGTCGGTCTGCTGCGGCACCCGCTCGACTGTTGACGGAAACATTTGCGGTCAGCTCCCCAAAGAAAAAACTTCCGGCTGCCGTATCGACTTGCGATGCGCACTGGGCCGGGCCGGGTCGTGCTTCGAGCGAGGCTGCGAAGCCCGGTTGCCAAATGACCTTCGAAAATTGATGCAAATCACATGCCCCGCGGCGAGTGGCTACGCGACGCCCGTGGCGAAGGGGGGCGATCGATGCGCGACCGGCACATCCCTCACCAGTGATTCGCTTTGCGCCGGGCAACGGACTTAGGCCAGTGGCGATTCGCGCGGCAAGGCTTGCCGTTTGTGCGGAAAACGCGCCTGCAAAATTGTAAGCTGTGCCGGTAACAGCAGGCGGCGCGGCAAACTCTGACACCTCTGACGGTCGCATCTACCAAGCCGCTTGCAATCGGCTTGGCGGTGAGTCGGCGCCGATAACTCCGCGATGAATCCATGGATAAGGATGCCATGGCAAGAATATCTTTTCGAAAGCGCGGGCCGCAGTCGGGCTCGCCACGCATGGAGGCGGACAATGCGAAAGACGATGACTTGGTTAGCGCTGTGCGCGGCCCTGAATCTGGCTGGACAAACCGTCCAAGCCGAAACCTATCCCGTGGGTACGCTGCCAGCGACCACTTCGTTGTATACAGCTCCCGAGCAGTCGCAAATCTACGGTGCCGACAGCGTCATCCAGCCGGTAACGGCTACAACCGACTGCGCTAGCGGTGGGAACGCCTCCGGTTGCAATGGCAGCGGGAGCAGCTGCGGCGGTCAGGCTTGCGGCGGCAGCTGCGGCTTCGGTGGCAACGACCGCACCGGCAGCTGGCTGTCGTACACGCAGTTCCTTACGGGCGTCGACGCTTACAAATCGCTCGGCGATTCGGTGATCCCGCCGGGCGCCGCCGCCGGCTACATGAACAGCGCGGGAATCTTTGGCGGTTTCAATAACGGCTTTGGCATCGGCAGCTCGCGCATCCGCGGTCAGATCGGAGGCACCTACGGAGTCTACGACCTCAAGGGACGCGATACGGTCAACACCCAACCCGGCGAGCAGCAATCGTTCGTCACCGCCGGTCTGTACAAGCGCAGCGATTACTGCTGTGGTGACCGCATCTCGTGGGGAGCGGTCTATGACCAGTTCTGGGCCGATCAGTGGGGCCTGAATGCGA
>JBQCJB010000835.1:0-3752 GCA_051953155.1 Aureliella sp.
ATGTGTCGATCATCCGCGACAAACCGCCGGGCCGCAGCGAGGTCAAAACCTATCTGGGCGACTCGGGCACGCTGGCCAGTTGGTGGCAATTTGTCGACGACCAACTGGCGCGAGGTCGGCAGGGCTTCATCATCGCTCCACGCGTCAACTCCAGCGACGATGAGGACGTGCTGGGAGCGACTGGGGTAGCCGCCGATTTGGCCAACGGTCGCTTCGCCCACCGCCGCATCGGACTCCTGCATGGCCGGCTGGCCAGCGACGAGAAGGAGCGTGTCCTCACCGACTTTGCCAGCGGCGATCTGGACTTACTGGTCGCGACAACGGTCGTAGAAGTCGGCATCGACGTTCCCAATGCGACGGTCATGACGGTGCTGGACGCCGATCGTCTAGGTTTGGCCCAGCTGCATCAAATGCGCGGTAGAGTCGGTCGCGGTCGGCATACGGGCTACGTGTGTGCGTTCGCATCGGTGGGCAGCGACGCCCGCGACAACGAACGCTTGAAGGCCTTTGAAAAGACCAATGACGGTTTCGAACTCTCGGAGTTGGATTTAACGCTCCGCGGACCTGGCGATCTGATCGGGACGCGGCAGCACGGAGCGGCGATTCTCCGGATCGCGGACCTGGCTCGCGACGCCGATGCGGTGACCCGTGCGCGAAAAGTCGCCCAAAGCCTGCTGGCGGGCGATCCGCAACTGGCTGCTCCGGAGCTCAGCCGGCTGCGGAGGCAGGTTCTGCACCGCCACGGCGACTGGCTAGGCTTGAGCGACGTCGGCTAGTAGGATGGCAGTCGCTCCCCTCGGGCTGAACAACTCCAGTGTTGCCATTCCTTCAAAGCCACCCATGCGAACTCGCGCTCTCCTTCCTTTGACGCTCGTCATCCTGCAACTCTTTAGCTGGCCGCTGCTCTGCGGGTCGGCCAGCGGTGCGGATTGGCCGCGTTGGCGCGGCCCAGGTGGCGACGGCGTCTCGCAAGAAACGAACTGGAACGATCAGTGGCCCAACAGCGGCCCACCGGTGCGTTGGCGCGCCGAAGTAGGCACCGGATTCTCGTCGGTGGTCGTCGCCGATGGCCGCCTGTTTACCCTCGGCAACCGCGACAACGTCGACGTCGTTTCCTGCCTCGATGCGAAGACCGGCCAGCCCGTTTGGACGCACCAATACGATTGCCCCTTGGACGACCGATTTTTCGAAGGGGGGCCTACCTCGACACCGACCGTCGACGGCGACCGCCTCTTCACGCTCAGCCGCCAAGGTGATCTCTTCTGTTTCGATGCCGCCAGCGGCAAGATTGTCTGGTCGAAGAATATCGCCGAAGAAACCCAGGCCAGCGTTCCGGGCTGGGGCTTCGCGGCTTCGCCAGTCGTTCATGAAAATCTGCTGCTGCTGAACGTTGGCGACGCGGGCACTGCCGTCGACAAGACAAACGGCGACGTCGTGTGGACCTCGGGCAACGGTGAAGCCGGTTACATGACGCCCCATCCGCTTCAGCTCGATCAGCAGTGGTTTGTGCTTGTGGCTTCGGGCAGGGCTTATCAATGCGTCGCACTCGACACCGGAAAGCTCGCCTGGCGACACCGCTGGTTGACGACCTACGGCTGCAACGCGGCCGACCCGATCGTCGATGGCAACCAGGTCTTCATCTCTTCGGGCTACAATCGCGGGGCTGCTTTGCTGCAGGTCTCCCCTTCGGCCGCCAAGGTCGAGTGGGCCAACAAAGAGATGCAGAACCAGCTGAACTCGAGCGTCAAGATCGGCCCCTGGGTTTACGGCTTCAGCGGCAACGACACCGGAGAGGTCGAACTGAAGTGCATCGAGTTTGCCACCGGCCAGCCGCGGTGGGCCGAGTCGGGTCTAGGCCTCGGTTCTCTCATGGCTGCGGGCGAGCGTTTGATCATCCTAAGCGGCGAAGGCGAACTGGTCATTGCCAAGGCCTCTCCGGACGGTTTCGCCCCCAGTGCGCGGGCACAGGTGCTGGAAGGGAAGTGCTGGACGGTGCCCGTTCTGGCCAACGGTTCGTTTTACTGTCGCAACGCTACCGGCCAGCTGGTGTGTATCGATGTTCAATCCCCGACTTCAACCGCAACCACGAAAGAGTGAGTTATGACGCTTGATCGCAGACGCTTTGTACAATCCGCCGTGGCTGGGGGCCTGCTGTTGGGCACGGCGCCGCGCATCCGCGCCGCGCAAAAAGCGAAGCGTTATCGCACGGCGCTCATCGGCTCGGGCTGGTGGGGCATGAACATTCTCGAGGAAGCTCTGGCCTCCGGGCATGCCCAAGCGGTGGCCCTGGTCGACGTCGACCAGGATGTTCTCGAACTGGCGGCCGACCGCGTGACGGAGCTCTCGAGCGATCAACCGAAGACCTATCGCGACGTTCGCGAAATGCTCGACCGCGAGGACATCGATATCGCGATCGTCGCTACGCCCGACCACTGGCACGCGCTGAACGCCATCTCCGCTATCGGCGCCGGCGCGCACGTCTTTGTGGAAAAACCGACGGGCCACACCATCGGCGAAAGCCGAGCCATGCTCAACGCAGCCCGAGCCGTCAACCGCGTCGTTCAAGTCGGGCTGCATCGTCGCATCGGCCCGCACTACGTTTCGGGCATGCAGTTTATCAAGGAAGGAAACGTTGGCGACATCGGCATGGTCCGCATGTTCGCGACCAGCAGCGGTGGTCCGGAGAAGCCCGCCCCCAACAGCCCGGTGCCCGAGACGCTCGACTGGGACATGTACTGCGGCCCCGCGCCGCTGCGGCCGTTCAATCGCAAGATTCATCCCGGCGGCTTCCGCAATTTCCTCGACTTCGCCAACGGCCAACTCGGGGACTGGGGCGTTCATTGGCTCGACCAACTTCTGTGGTGGTCCGAGGAAAAGTATCCCAAGACGGTCTATTCGACCGGTGGTCGCACAGTTTTCGGACCGGCCATTCTGAACGATAAAGAACAGACCAGCGACGCTCCCGACGAGCAGGTGGCGGTCTACGAGTTTGAGAACTTTACGGCCACCTGGGAGCACCGACGGTTTGCGGGCAACAACGCCGAGAAGCACAACATCGGCTGCTATTTCTACGGAACCAAAGGCACGTTCCACATGGGCTGGCGCGATGGCTGGACGTTCCATCCGGCCGACGCGAAAAAACCGGGCGTCCACCAAGATGCCCAGCACCAGGAACCGGACGGGCACAGCATCAAACTCCTGTGGGCCGACTTTATCGACGCGATCCAGTCAGGCAAACGGCCCACGTGCGACATCGAAGTCGGCCATTTGGCAACGAACCTGTCGCTGCTGGGCATGCTGTCGTACAAGCTCGGCCGCAGCATCCAGTGGGACGGTGCCAAAGAGCAGATCATCGGCGACGACGAAGCCAACAAACTGCTCCGACGAGAATACCGAGCACCGTGGGTCTACCCAACCTGATCCGGCCAGTTAACGTGCTGGAACAGTGGGAGAAGCTCACGCGCGAGCGCTAAAACAAAACGGTCTCCCCCTCGCCCCGCTTCGGCAATGGTGTTCGGCACACTTATTTTCGTTTCAATCCAAACTTCCGGAACAATTGGCACGAGTTTTGCGCCAGCCCTTTGCCATGTTTGTGCGACCGCCAGTCTGACCAACTGTGTGAGACCGTGGCCATGGCAAAGCAGAGAATCCGAAGTTCGGACTTGCAGGGACTAAAGTACTTCAGGCTCATTAGCGATCTATTGGAACGCTTGAGCAATGTCGGGAGCGAGAGAGACAGAGCAGGTAATCGC
>JBQCJB010000836.1:0-4489 GCA_051953155.1 Aureliella sp.
CCAAGATATCGGCGCTCGCTTCTACACCTACATCGCCACCATGAAGAATTGCCTCGAGGCGTGCGCCGAGCATGGCAAGCAGTTCGTCGTCCTCGATCGCCCCAATCCGATTGGCGACCGCGTCGCCGGCCCGATGCGCGACATCGACCGTGAGACATTCGTCGCTTGCCATCACTTGCCGGTGCAACACGGCATGACGGTCGGCGAACTGGCGTTGCTCTTCCGCGACGAAGAGAAACTGAAGGTGGACCTGACGATTGTGCCAGTCCGGAACTGGAACCATCGCCAGCGCTTCGATGAGACGGGCTTGTGGTGGATCAATCCTTCGCCCAACATGCGGACGCTGGAAGCAGCCATGCTCTATCCCGGAGTCGGGCTGCTGGAGATGACCAACCTGTCCGTCGGTCGCGGCACCGATCGTCCGTTCCAGTGGCTGGGTGCTCCGTGGATGGACGGGCAAAAACTGGCGATTTGGCTGAACGCCCAACAGCTGCCCGGCGTCCGCGCGATCCCGCGCAAGATCACTCCCGATGCGAGCAAGCATGCCAACGTGGAATGCTCGGGCGTCCAGTTCCTGATCACCGACGCGCAGGCCCTCGACCCGGTCCGACTGGGATTCGCTCTGGCTGAAGGCCTGCATACGCTGCATGGCGACGCGTGGGAGAGCGACAAACTGGACGTGTTGATGGTCAACCGCGAGATCTCGAAAGCCGTTGGCCAGGGCGCGTCGCTGGAGCAGTTGGCGCCGCAGCTGGAAAAGGAACTGGAAAACTTTCGCCAGCGCCGCCAGACAGTCCTGCTGTACGATTGAGCGGTTCTATTCGAGGTTGAAGAGCCTGCGAAGAGAATCGAGCAGCGTTGCATGGTGGGGCTGGTCCGCCTGTTCGCGCAGCGATTGCAGGGGGGGGTGCAGGAGCTTGTTCACCAGGCGTTCGAACGACTGGCGAATCTCGCGCTCCGTGTACTCGTCCAGCCCGTGGGCTTGGAGGCGCGTCAGCAGTCGCGAAAGTTCATCCTGCTTGGTCCGATCGGCCTGTTCGCGCAAGCGCTGGATCGTCGGGCCGGTGCCGCGGTGGATCATCTCGCCGAAGAATTTTTTGGTTTCCTCTTCGATGATCTTTTCAGCGCGGGGCCATTCCGCGCGGCGCAGTTCAATGTTGCGGTCGCAAACCTGTTGCAGATCGTCGACGCTGTAGAGATAGACCTCGGACAGTTCGCCGATGCGCGGATCGAAATCGCGGGGTACGGCCAAGTCGAGGATCAGCAGCGGTCGCTGACTGCGGCGCTGCCAGATAGCGCGAAACGATTCGAGCGTCACGATCGGCTCGGTGGCGCTGGTCGTCGAGACCACCAGATCCGCGGTCGTCAGTTGCAGGTCCAGTTCGGACCAGGGGGCGACTCGCGCGCTGAAACCTTCGGCCAGTTCGCTAGCGCGGTCGAGGTTGCGGTTGACGATCGTCAGATGCCGCGCGCCGGCGTCGGCCAGATAGCGCAGCGTCTCGTGCCCCATCTCGCCGGCGCCGACCAGCACGATGCGTTTATCGTCGAAGCGCTCGAAGAATTCGGAGGCGATCTCGCTGACGGCGACGCTCGGGACGCTGATGCGTCGGCGATGGATCGTGGTTTCGTTCTGGACGCGCTTGGCCACGTAGGCCGCCCGCTGGAACGCGCTGTGGGTCAGCACGCCAGTCCGGCGGGTGGCATTGGCGATCTCGTAGGCCTGTTTGACTTGCGAAAGGATCTGGGCTTCGCCGAAGATCATGCTGTCGAGGCTGGCGGCGACCGAGAAGAGGTGCTGGATGGCCTGATCGCCGCGCAGTTCGACCAACTGTGGATCGATTTCGACGGCAGCCAGGCCATGGTACTCGGCCAGGAACTGGCTGACCGAGTTCTTGGTCGGCAGCGTTTCGGGGCTGGCCGCGGCTGCGTAAAACTCGACGCGATTGCAGGTGCTCAGCAAGACCGCTTCAGCTTCCGGTGCGCAGCGGCTGAACTGCTCGAGCGCCTCGGGCACTTTATTCGACGGAAACGCCAGCTTCTCGCGCAGTTCCAGCGGCGTGCGGTGGTGGCTGCAGCCAATCATCAACCAATGCATCGCGGACATGCTCCTTGGTCGATGGCAGCGATAAGGCGTTCGTCCATGGCAGGAGCAGCCGAAGACTGCTGCGGTGCTGCCGTGGGCAACTGCTCGGTGCGCTGGTGGGGAGAGAGGAGCACGAAGCCCAGGACCAGCGCGAGAAACACAAAATTCGCGACAGCCAGATAGGCCGTCCGCTTGCCGCCAAAGGTGCGGTAGGTGGCCAGTTCGATCAACACCGCCACCAGCGACCAGGCGCACAGGGCAAAGGTAAAGACAATCCCGCCGCTAAGCCAGGCGATATGACCGCTGCGATTCAGATTCAGGACGATGCCCGAGAGCAGCCCGGCGGCCAGCATCGCAAAGCTGACGAACAGGCACAAGCGATTGAGCGACTGGAGGTACTCGAGCGACGGCAAGCGAAAGCCGCGCTTCGATTTCCACTTGTGCTTCAGCCGGTACGACTGGACCAGATACATTAGGCCCGTTGCCAGGCCGAAGGTGATAACCATCGTGCCGACCAGGAGGCTGATCGCGTGAATGGTCCGCCAGAGGCCGATGGTCGTGTCGCGCTCAAACGGCGCCGTGTTCCGCAGGCTGAGAGCCAAACCGATCATCGCCAGGAGGACCGGGAGGATGAAGGTGCCAAAGGCGTTATCGGGTCGCCGAAGGAGCAGCAGCAGGTAGAGCGTCGCCAAACCCCAGGCGACCAGAAGGGCCCACTGAAACCACGACGAGAGCACGCCTTGGGCGGCCATGTCCAACCATAGGCGATCGGCCAAAAACATCGTGTGGGTCAACCAGCCCAAACTCATCGCGCCGATCAGCCACAGCTGGCGGAATCGGATCGGAAAGGCCAAACGCGAGTATTCCAGCACAGCCACGATGACGTAGCTGAGCAGAAAACACCAGACGGTTACCCCGAACTTCATCGTGCATTCCTGATCATGGAAAAAGGCCAGTCTCTCCGCGGTCGGAAAGACTGGCCAATCAGATTTATCATACTAGGGGCGGGGTAAGTCGGGATTCTTTTCTTCAGGAGCGGCAAATTCCGGTCCTGAGCTTAGTCCCAATCCTCGTCTTCGTCTTCTTCTTCGTCCTCGCCCTCGTCGTCCCAGTCCTCATCCTCTTCGTCGTCCCACTCTTCCTCTTCGCCGTCTTCTTCGTCGTCGACTTCTTCCCAGTCGTCGTCTTCGTCGTCCTCTTCGTCCTCGAAGGCTTCTTCTTCGTCTAGATCTTCGGCGTCCTCATCGTCGATCTCGTCTTCTTCCTCGTCGTCGAAATCGTCTTCGTCGTCCTCTTCGTCTTCGTCTTCGAAGTAGTCTGCATCGTCGTCATCCTCGACAGCCCGCAGGATGTGCGCACCGAGAACGATGTCTTCGGCCGGGTCGACCGAATCTTGGAGAAGCGTGGCAGCCGAAAAACTCTGTCTCACTGTGGACTCCTTTGCGTCTATGCCTGTCCCTGAGTCGTGTTCGCTAGAAGATTGTGACATGGTAACGTTGTTCGAGGGGGCGATGCCGGAGGGTCCATTGATCCATTCCGACCGGGGTAAGCGATCGGCACTTCTCAGTCCAAACATTTGTAAAAAGAGCCGGGTTGTTCCATAAAGATAGGGTCGACCCAGATCTTCGCTACGCCCGCAAATTCTGATTAAGTCTCTCTGCATTAACTGTTTCAATATCTCACCGCAGCTGACTCCGCGGATGGCCTCGATGTCGGCCCGCGGTACCGGCTGGCGGTAGGCCACAATCGCCAATGACTCCATCGCCGATTGCGTCAGCCGCAACTCGCCTGGCACATGCCGCATCCGTCGCAGCCAGGGCGCGAACTGCGGTCGCGTCAGCAAGCAGAATCCACCTGCCACTTCTTCGATTCGAAATACTCGTCCACTGCTATCGTAACGGTGGTTCAAAAGTCGGACCAGTGTACGCGCTTCGGTAGCGTCCGCCAACCCAGCTACCTGCGCCAGTTTCCGGCTCGAGAGCGAATCCCTTGCCACAAACAGCACCGCCTCGACGATCTGCATTTTTTCTCTTTCCGTCGCTGCAGCCGCCGGTCGCAAGATGACCGGTGCGTCGCAGGCCGACAGAAAGTGTATAAAAAACCAATTGGCCCGGGAATTCGCCGACGCCGCGCGCTGGATGCCCCGCCAGGATCTCGAACCACCGCCGGTCCATCGCCCCGAATGCCTTTGCCACATGAGTCCATCCCTTAACTCAGGCCTCATATTTGATCTGATTTGACCAAACTGTGGTATACAGTAACCCTCGCCACGCCTCGGTCAATACTGGCTGCGTTACCCCAACATCCAAAAACAGAGCATGAACAGCCAGATGACACCCGGCACGCCTCACGGCAGCGACGACGCGGCCGCTGCGCCGCTGGACGACAATCGCTCAGCCAGCGATC
>JBQCJB010000837.1:0-2911 GCA_051953155.1 Aureliella sp.
GCCGCTTCGACGCGCTGCTGGAGCAACTGCGCGGCGGCCGACCGTTCCCGGAAGCATTCACCGAGGCCTTCGCTCCACCGGACAAGTTCGTCAAAAGCTGGGTCGGAAAATAAGTTTCCGGCGGGGGGCAGCTCTTCGTAACGCTGCGCTGAGCGTGCTGTGTCGAGATGCATGGCGATAGACCGGGTGGGTTGGCGGACTTACAATAAACTGCGGCCGACTTTGTCGTGTCCGCCTGCCAAGAAAAGTTCGCTGCCTGCCTTTTCGACCGCTTTTGGAATCCCGCTCATGGTTCGCGTTACGCTCTCGCTGGTCGCTTTGTGTTTGTGCTTGACCTCACCTTGCTGGGGTGAAGACCAGCTGCAATTCAACCGCGATATCCGCCCGATACTCAGCGCCGCCTGCTATCGCTGCCACGGATTCGACGCCAAAGCCCGCCAAGCCGATCTGCGGTTGGACGTGGCTGACGAAGCGCTCAAGGAGCGCGATTCGGGAGCGATCATCGTGCCGGGCAAACCGGAGGAAAGTCTGCTCTGGCAACGCGTCGCCAGTTCCGATCCGGACGAAGTCATGCCGCCGCCGGACGCCAACCGGCAACTGACCGACAAGGAACGCGAGACGCTGCGACGCTGGCTGGAGCAGGGCGGAGCTTATCAAAAGCACTGGGCACTAGAACCGATCGGCGAACCGTCGCTGCCCCCGGTCTCCGAAAAATTTGCTGCCTGGAATGCGAACCCCATCGATCGCTTTCTGCTTTCGCGGATTCTCGCTGCCGGGCTTACTCCGCAGGCCGAAGCCGACCGGCCGACACTCATTCGCCGGGTGGCCTTCACGCTCACCGGACTGCCACCGAAGCTGGAGGAAGTCGAACAATTCATTAGCGATCCGGCGGCCGATGCTTACGAGCAAATGGTCGATCGGTATCTGGCTTCCTCGGCCTATGGCGAGGAAATGGCGCGGCACTGGTTGGATGTCGCTCGCTATGGCGACACGCACGGTTTGCACCTGGACAACGTTCGCGATATTTGGGCCTACCGCGATTGGGTCGTCAACGCATTCAATGCCAACCAGCCCTTCGATCAATTCACGATCGAACAGTTGGCGGGTGATTTGCTGCCCGAACCGACGCAGTCGCAGCTAGTAGCGACCGGCTTCAACCGCTGCAATGTAACGACTAGCGAGGGAGGAGCCATCAAGGAAGAGTTTTTATTCCGTTACGCAGTCGATCGGGCGAGCACGACCATCCAAACGTGGCTGGGCATGACAGGCGGCTGCGCAGTGTGCCATGACCACAAATACGATCCGTTGACGATGAAGGAGTTTTACTCGTTCTATGCCTTCTTCTACAGCGCGGCGGATCCCGCGATGGACGGCAACGCCCGCGACACTCCCCCTTATTTGACGCTGGCGACCGACGCGCAATCGGCCGAGCTCAAGCGGCTGAAGGCGCTCGAAGAAAACCTGGACAAACGCTGGACGGAACTGGCCGAAGTAGCCGCCAAGGAGCATGCATCGCCAGCCGCTGCGTCCACCGCCGCAGCCGCCAGTTCCTCAGCCACTCAGTCCGCCAGTGCGGTCGATGATGTCTGGCTGGACGACAGCCTGCCGCTGGGGGCCAGCGGCAATAACACGTCGCGCAACCGCGAGGTCTGGGTCACGACCGCCGACATGGAGATCCCGCGCGGCCAGCGGGCCTTGAAGATGGCCTTTGGCGACTATTACCAACAGAAGATCGACGGCGGCATCGTCCCGCGCATCATCCCTGCCGATGCTCAGCTTTCCTTCTGGCTGCGCATCGATCCGCACAATCCTTCCAAGGCGGTGATGATCGAGCTGAACACTTCTGGCGGACAACGGCGATTCGCGTGGGGTGCCGCCGACTTGCTGCGCAGAGGCGAGTTCGGCCAGGGGAACAATCGGCTCGTGGGCGAGATGCCCGAGGCCGACCGCTGGCATCGGTTGACGATCGATGCGAGCGAACTGAATTTGCCCCCCGGTACCGTCGTTAACGACCTGCTGCTGTCGCAGTTTGGGGGCATCTGCTTTATCGATGCTCTGGAGGTTCGAGGCTCCGCGCCGGCTGAGAACGATCCGGGGCGTTCGCTCGAGAACTGGTGGGCCTATGGCAAAGGCAAAACCATCCCACAGGTCCCGCGCGAAGTCGCCGCCGCGTTGAAAGCAGGCAAGAGTGAGCAAGTCAGCGAAGGGACGCTGTTTCAACTGCGGACCCAGTTTGCCAAGTATATCGCCCGGAACGTCTCGAGCGAGTTGGCCGCGGCCCGCGCTGCCGGCTACCGGGCGAGGGACACGCGCATCGCGCTCGAACAGAGCCTGCCCGGGACGTTGATTTACAACGATCTGCCCGAACCCCGAGCGGCGCATCTGATGAAGCGGGGGCAGTACGATCAACCCGGCGACGAAGTCCTGCCTGGAACGCCCGCGTTTTTGCCGCCGCTGAAGTTGCCGCCGGGGCAGACGCGAGCGACGCGGCTGGACGTCGCGCGGTGGATGGTTAGCGATGAACAACCGCTCACCGCCCGAGTCACCGTGAACCGTTTCTGGCAGCAGGTCTTCGGCACCGGCCTGGTGAAAACGAGCGACGACTTCGGTACGCAAGGCGAACCGCCGTCGCATCCGGAGCTGCTCGAGTGGCTGGCCAGTCAGTTCCGTGGCGGCGGTTGGAACGTGAAGCAACTAATGCGCTTGATGGTCACCAGCGCCGCCTTCCGCCAGGCGAGCACCGTCACCGAAGAGACGCTCGCGCAGGATCCGGCCAACCGTTTGCTCGCGCGCGGACCGCGGCTGCGTCTGGACGCGGAGCAAGTCCGCGACAACGCGCTGGCCGTCAGCGGGCTGCTCAACGAACGGATGGGAGGTCCGGGATTCCTCGGCTACCAACCGCCCAATATCT
>JBQCJB010000838.1:0-5935 GCA_051953155.1 Aureliella sp.
TCCAAAGATGAACGTGAATACCAGCATCGTCAGCAGCGGACGGATAATCGCCCAGGCCGCACCGATGACCGTCTGCTTGTAACGTACCGCGACGTCGCGCCAAGCTAGTACCTGGAAGAGTTCGCGGTATCGCCAAAGGTCCAGCCAATAATGCTTTTCTGTGCGGCCAGCCTCAAGTATGAGTTCATAGTTCGCCATGGGATAACTATCTGAGAACCTGTCCGATCGAAAGAGATGCGCGCGGGTGAAAAAAACGGACTTCACCCATACCGCGAATCGATCTCAAAGACGCGCTGCCAACTAAGCCTTGACGACGCGGGCGGTGCCGGTCAGGTGGCGGGTGGCATTGCGGGTGTCGACGATCAGGCTGGACCAGTCGACCAGTTGCTGGTAATCGACCGACGCATGGGCGGTCACGATCAAGGCCACATCGAACTTCGATACCGCCTCGCGGTCCCAAGCAATCGATGTGACTCCCGCCCAGTGCGAATGCTCGCGACTGGGCCGAATCACCGGTACGTACGGATCGTAGTAGGCCACCTCCGCTCCCGCGCCCTTGAGCAGATCCATCAGAACATAGCTGGGCGACTCGCGGTCGTCGTCAACATTGGCTTTGTATGCCAGGCCGACCACCAGCACTCGGCTTCCCTTGAGCGGCTTGCTGGCCTCGTTGAGCGCTTCCGCAACGCGCCGCAGCACGTGCTCCGGCATGGACGTGTTGATCTCCCCGGCCAGCTCGATAAAGCGAGTCGTCTGTCCGAACTCGCGAGCCTTCCAAGTGAGATAAAAAGGATCGATCGGGATACAGTGTCCGCCCAGGCCAGGGCCAGGATAAAACGCCATGTATCCGAAGGGCTTCGTCTTGGCCGCTTCGATGACTTCCCAAATGTCGATGCCCATCGCTTCGTAGACGACCTTCAGTTCGTTCACCAGCGCGATGTTGACGCTGCGGAAAATGTTTTCGAGCAGCTTGGTCGCTTCGGCAGCGCGGCAACTCGAGACGCTAACGACCTTCTCAACGGCGCGGCTGTACAGCTCCACAGCCCGCTGCCGGCAAACATCGGTAAAGCCGCCCACGACCTTTGGAATGCGAGCGACTTGACTGTCGGGATTGCCCGGGTCCTCGCGCTCGGGCGAGAAGGCCAGGTGAAAGTCGCTGCCGGCCCGCTTGCCCGAACCCGTTTCGAGCACTTCGCGGAGCTCTTCATCGGTCGTGCCGGGGTAGGTGGTCGATTCGAGCACGATCAACTGCCCCTTTTGAATGTGGGGAGCGATCTGTCGGCCGGTCTGCAGGATGTACGAAATGTCGGGCTCGCGGTGCCGCGTCAGCGGCGTCGGCACGCAAATGATCACCGCTTCGCACTGGGCGATCCGCGAAAAATCCGAAGTGGCTTCGAAACGCTGCCCGCGGACCTGCTCGGCGATCCGCTCGGCGGCGATGTGGCCGATGTAGCTCTGCCCCGCGTTCAGCGCGTTGACCTTGGCCGGGTCGATGTCGACGCCGAGCACGCGCTGGCTGCACCGCGCGAATTGCATGGCCAGTGGCAAGCCGACGTAGCCGAGTCCGATGATCGCAATCACGTGAGAGGAGCCTGGTTCTTTAGAAGGACAACGAGGATGGCGAGTTCGAGGATGCCGAACATATTGTAGTTGCGACGATCACGCTGCCAGTCCCCCCGTCGCGGCGCCGGGCACGTTGGCACAAGTAATTCGCGTTTCAGGCACATGGGAAGCAAGGCGATTTTCAATCTGCCAGAGAGCTTAACTGCTGCGCGGGCGACCGATGCTATGGAATTCCAAGCCCGCCGCCGTCGCCGCAGCTGGGCAAATCACGTTGCGGCCATCGAACATGAAGGCCGGCTTCTGCATGCCCGCCTGAACACGCTCGAGATCGACTTGCTTGAATTCGTCCCACTCGGTCAGGATCGCTACCGCATGCGCGCCGTCGGCCGCGGCATAGCAATCTTCGGCGACCGTCACGTGGTGGTCGACCAAGGCGCGATCCGCCTCGCTCAGGATTCCTGCGGCATTGGCCATCACGTTTTTCAGCTCGTCCCGGATCTGGGCTTCGGGCACCTGCGGATCGTAAACGACCAGATGAGCCCGCTCGCACAAGAGGTGCCGGCAGACGTGGATCGCCGCCGATTCTCGCGTATCGTTGGTGTCCTTCTTGAATGCAAAGCCCCAGATGGCAATCTTCTTGTCCGACACCGTATTGAACATCGTTTTCACGATGCGCTCGGCAAAGCGGCGTTTATGGTAGTCGTTGATGATTAAGACTTGTTCCCAGTACGCGGCCACATACCGCAAACCGAAATGGTGGCACAGGTAGACCAGATTCAGAATGTCCTTCTGAAAGCACGATCCGCCGAAGCCCACCGAGGCCTTGAGAAACTTGGGTCCAATGCGTGAGTCGGTACCGATCGCCCGCGCGACTTCATCGACATCGGCGCCGGTGGCTTCGCACAAAGCGGAAATCGCATTGATCGATGAGACGCGCTGGGCGAGGAAGGCGTTGGCTGTCAGTTTGGATAACTCGCTGCTCCACAGGTTCGTGGCCAAGATGCGTTCGCGTGGAATCCAGCGACCGTAAACTTCCGCCAGGGCTTCGACAGCCTCGTGCGACTCACCACCGATGAGAACGCGATCGGGATTCAGCAAATCTTGGACGGCGGTTCCTTCAGCCAAAAACTCCGGGTTGCTCAGCACGTCGAAGGTGGCGCCGTTGTCCGAGCTCTCAAGGATGCGCTTGACGGCCTCGGCGGTACGGACCGGCAGGGTCGACTTTTCGACGACGATCTTATGACCTCGAGATACCTTGGCGATCTGGCGAGCGCACTTTTCGATGAACTCCAGATTGGCCGCTCGGCCTGCGCCGATGCCGAACGTTTTGGTCGGCGTGTTGACCGCGATGAAGATCATGTCGGCCTGGGCGATGCACTCATCGACCTCGGTCGAAAAATGCAGGTTCCGGCCGCGGGCTTCGCGCACCACCTCTTCCAAACCGGGCTCGTACACCGGCAGTTCGTCGGAGTTCCAAGCATCGATCCGCGCCTGGTTCAGGTCGACGACATGCACGGCGATATCGGGGCACTGCTTGGCGATCATCGCCATCGTCGGCCCGCCGACATAACCGGCGCCTATACAGCAAATTCGCATACGGCTGAGTGACGTTTTACGCAAGGATGGAAAATGCGAGAGGGCTGTGGTCTTACGCGAGGGTGCTCAAAAAGTCTCGAAGCGAATCCAAAGGTTCTAGCAGCTGGCTTTGAAGCGTTCGTTGTGCAGTTCGCGCTGCGCCAGGTCGAGGTCGTGCTCGACCATGATCCGGGCCAGCTCGCGGACGTCGGTCGTGGCCGACCAACCGAGCTCATTCTTGGCTTTGGTCGCGTCGCCCAAGAGCAAATCGACTTCGGCCGGTCGGAAATAGCGTGGATCGACTTCGACGTAGTCCTGCCAGTTCAGATCCAGCTGCTCGAACACCATGTCCAGAAACTCGCGGATGGTGTGCGTTTCGCCGGTGGCGATTACGAAGTCGTCGGGCTGGTCTTGCTGCAGCATGCGCCACATCGCGTCGACATAATCCTTGGCGTATCCCCAGTCTCGCTTGGCATCGAGATTGCCGAGATACAGTTTCTTCTGCAAGCCGACCTTGATCCGCGTGGCCGCTCGAGTGATCTTGCGAGTGACGAACGTCTCGCCGCGGCGCGGGGACTCGTGATTGAACAGGATCCCGTTGCAGGCGAACAGATTGTAGCTCCGGCGATAATTGATCGTCTGGAAGAAAGCGTAAACCTTGGCGCACGCATAGGGCGACTGCGGATTGAACGGTGTTGTCTCGGTTTGGGGTGTTTCCAAAACCTTGCCGTACATTTCCGAGCTGCTGGCCTGATAGACCCGCACCGGTTTGGTTCGATTGAGCAGGCGAGCTGCTTCCAGAACGTTGAGCGCACCCACACCGTCGCTCATCAAGGTGTAAACGGGCTGGTCAAAGGAGACGCGAACGTGGCTCTGGGCGCCGAGGTTATAAATTTCATCCGGCTGCACGTCGAGCACGAGATTGGTCAGGGCCTGACCGTCAGTCAGGTCACCGTAGTGCAAGCGCAACTGCGGCTTTTCATGCACGTCGCGGTACAAGTGATCGATGCGGCCGGTGGAAAAACTGCTCGAACGGCGCACGACGCCATGGACCATATAGCCCTTATCCAGGAGCAGCTCGGCCAGGTAGGATCCATCCTGTCCCGTGATGCCGGTGATCAATGCGGATTTCATAGAAGAACTCATTTCTCGCGTCGAATTTGCGAAGCAGTCTCATGCTGAAAAGCGGCGTAAGTTCTGGCCAAGCCCTCTTCCAACGAGATGCTCGGCTGCCAACCGGTCGATTTTAACAAGCTGATATCGGTCAACTTGCGAGGCGTGCCGTCGGGCTTGCTCAGATCAAGTTCGATGCGCCCCGTGTAGCCCACGGTCCTGGCGACCAGCTGGGCCAATTCCAGAATGCTCAAGTCCGTCCCTGAGCCGACATTGACCCAGTCGGGCGGATTGTCCAGCGAAAGCAGATGCACGAGCGCATCGGCCAGATCGTCGACATACAAGAATTCGCGTCGCGGCGTGCCCGTACCCCAAATCGTAACTGCGGCCTGATCTGCCAAGCGCGCCTCGTGAAAGCGACGCAGCATGGCCGGCAATACGTGGCTGTGTTCCGGATGATAGTTGTCGCCTGGCCCATACAGATTGGTCGGCATGGCGCTATGGAACAGCACGCCATACTCGCGGCGATAGTATTCGCACAGTTTCAAACCTGTGATCTTCGCCAGCGCGTAGGCTTCGTTCGTCTTCTCTAGTGGGCTGGTCAGTAGCTGGTCTTCGGAGATCGGCTGCGGCGCCAACCGCGGATAAATGCAGGTGCTGCCCAAGAACAAGAATCGCCGCACACCGGTTTCAAACGCGCTGGTCATCGTCGCCAGCTGGGCTCGCAAGTTGTCGGTCAGGAATTCGACCGGGTACATATTGTTGGCGTGAATGCCGCCGACTTTCGCCGCGGCAAAAATAACCGCCGCCGGTCGCACACGCTCGAAGTAGGCGGTGACTGCGGCCTGATCCCGCAGGTCGAGTTCCGCGCGGGGCTGGGCCAGCACTTCGACGCCGGGCTCGTGCTGGAGCCGGCGCACCACTGCCGATCCCACCATTCCGCGGTGGCCAGCAATGAATATAGGAGAGGGAAGCATGGAAGGTGGGTTGCTAACTGCGCTCGACCTGACAGTCTTCTACGGCGACGGAGACGCCCTGGTCCATGAACCGCACGGCGACTTGTAGGCGCGTTTCGCGATCGCGTCGGAAGACGACCCCTTCGTAGCCCGCGAATGGACCAGTGCGGATGCGAACCTTGGTTCCCGGCTCCAACCGCCGCTCGGGCGACAAGGGTGCCCCCAGTTCGATCAGCGAGTGGAGTTGGCGCAAATCATCGACCAGTTCCTGCGGTTGTCCCACCGGCAGCCAACGACTGACACAGCCGGTGCACACGGCCGCATGCCGCGCCGCTTCGTCACCGCAGACGAACACGTAATTGGCAAACAGCGGCTCGTGCGTCGTGCGGACCCGGCCGGCCGGTGACCGGTAGCGGCGCGGGATGACCGGCGAGTAAAACGCGATGCCCGCCTCGACCAGCATGCGCATCAGCTTCTTCTCTTGGCGAGCGAGCGTGTACATGGCCCACCACGGTTGCTCGACAGCCCCTTGGCTGTCCAGCAAGTTGGCGGGATAGATGTCGGTTTCTTTGGCGAGGATTGGCATGACGATCGGGCGTTAAAAAGAGCAGGCTGCGGTTATCAGAACGCGGCGGTCTGACTGTTGAGTTTTGTATCGGCTGTCGGCGCGCACTTCGTTCCCGTGGGTGGCATTTATCCCTTTTTTGCCCGGCAAACTGTCGGAAAAA